>CAYUGP010000001.1:0-12315 GCA_964444315.1 uncultured Oscillospiraceae bacterium
AGCGATGCTCGGTAAGCCTCTTGAAGAAACAACAGTCATTTCCTGCCACCTTGGAAACGGAGCATCCGTATCTGCTATCAAGAACGGAAAATGCTATGATACTTCCATGGGACTTACACCGCTTGAAGGCCTTGAAATGGGTACAAGATGCGGGATCATAGATCCTGCCATCATCCCGTTCATAGCAGAAAAAGAAGGCCTCTCCCTCAAGGAAATGGACACCATAATGAACAAGAAGTCCGGACTTCTCGGAGTATCCGGAGTTTCTTCTGACTCAAGAGACGTAGAGAATGCAGCAGCTGAAGGAAACAAGAGAGCACAGCTCGCACTCGATATATTCCAGCAGAGAGTAAAGTTCTACATCGGTGCATATCTTGCAGAAATGAACGGAGCTGACGCTATAGTCTTCACGGCAGGTATAGGTGAGAACAGCATCACTTCCAGAGAAGGCATCTGCAGAAATATGGAT
This sequence comes from uncultured Oscillospiraceae bacterium, assembly GCA_964444315.1. Taxonomy (GTDB): domain Bacteria; phylum Bacillota; class Clostridia; order Peptostreptococcales; family Anaerovoracaceae; genus RUG13409. The sequence goes on from CAYUGP010000001.1 coordinate 470, forward strand.
TCCCTCGGTATCAAGCTCGATCCCGAAAAGAATAACGTACGCGGCAAGGAAGCAGTCATCAGTGCTGATGATTCCAAGATCAAAGTGCTTCTTATTCCGACGAATGAAGAGCTTATGATCGCTAAAGATACTCTTGCCTTAGTAACTAAGTAGTAGTTAAGGAGTGTTGTTATGGTTATTTTAGTATTCATCCTCGGGCTTTTGCCTTTTGCAGCAGGATACGGCCTTACGTTTGTTCCGAAGCTGCTTGAGGGTTACATGGCCTATGTGACTGCTGCAGTATTCCTCATTCTGTGGTTCTTCCTGGCAAAACTGGGCAAACTTCTCGTAAAGAAGACTTTCACGACCACAGGTTATCTGAGCCTTGCAGGATTCATCGATCTCCTCGTGATCGTTATCCAGATACTCTTTACAAATGATTTCTGGGATAATCAGTTCGGAACATGGACATCTTACTTCTTCTCTGGAGTAAGGCCCTTAGGCATACTCATTGCCGACAAGCCTCCGCAGGAATATTATCAGATCCTGATTTATGTATGCTCGTATCTGATCATGCTCCTCGTTGCATTCTTCGGTTCTGTATTTACAAAGGCAAAGAGAAAAGATAAAGCAGGATCCGAAGGATCAAAAGGTAGAAAAGAGAAGAGTTCGTATGACGGCTCAGGGCTTGCTGCTCTTGCAAAACAGGCTGAAGAGAGCAAAGCTGAACTTGAAGCTGCTAAAGAAGAAAAATAATCTTGACAAGATATAATGTGTTGATTATACTTCAGTAGTTCGACACAGGTATTAATGATTAGGAAAGGAGGTTCTTAATATGGCAACACCTAAAAGAAGAACGTCCAAGGCTAAGTTAAGCAGCAGGAAATCTGCCAATATGGTAAAGGCTGCACCGGGACTTTCCATTTGTCCTCAGTGCCATCAGCCGAAGCTTCCGCACAGAGTATGCCCGAACTGCAACTATTATGACGGTCAGGCAGTTATTGCAGAAGAATAATTACGATTTATACTTTAGCTAAAGACAAAATGAAACGGATCCCGGACGCGGGATCCGTTGTTTTCTATTAACAAAAAAAGACTCAGATCATTTGAAGATCAGAGTCTTTCCGTGGTGCCGGTGGCGGGGGTCGAACCCGCACCCTGTTGCCAGGACGGGATTTTGAGTCCCGCACGTCTGCCAATTCCATCACACCGGCCGACATGAGAAATATTAACATGACCGTCCTATTAAATCAAGATATTAAGATCTTTGTAATATATTGAAAAAACAAGGGATCATTATGTGAAGAAATGATGATTTTTTAGTTGCGGATTTCTGTATATCGATTATAATAAGAAAGTAATTAGTTTTTAGGAGGTACTCATGAACAGTACAATGTTTGCTTCAGCGTTAACCAATGGGGGAATGTGGGTTTACTATGTTCTTATAGCTTTCATGTTCATAGCGATGTGGTTTTTCACCATTCGTCCTCAGAACAAGAAAGAAAAAGAACTCAAGAATCTGCGTGACAACCTCCAGGTAGGTGACGAAATAATGACCATAGGCGGTTTCTATGGCACAGTAGTACGTATTAAGGAAGATAGAGTTACTATCGCCTCCGGTGCTGAAAAGACAAAATTAGAGGTCACAAGATCTGCTATCAGCACTGTCCTCAACAGAGAGGTTCCCGCTCCGGGTAAAAAGGCTGAGGCTAAGAAGGAAGAAGAGCCTGATAAGGTTACTCCCAAGAAGATCAAGAAGCTTTCTAAGAAGGAAGATTCTGACGATTACGCTGAATAGTATTTCTTTAACTATTATGGCATGTGTGCTTACTGTGCGCACATGCCGTATTTTTGTATTTTGACCATGAGTGATTATGTAAAAGAGCTGATAAAATTCAATCCCAATTACGACGAAACACTGCTCGAACTGGCCTATGAGACAGCTCTGAAAATGCATAAAGACCAGAAACGCAAGTCAGGAGAGCCATACATCATTCATCCTATGGCTGTAGGAAAGATACTTGCCGAACTGGGTATGGATGACCACTGCATAGCAGCAGGTCTGCTTCATGATGCCGTGGAAGACACGGAATACACTCTTGATGACTGCAGGAGGGATTTCGGAGACGATATAGCCGTAATGGTCGACGGTGTAACGAAACTGACCAATATAGAATATACCTCCAAGGAAGATGCTCAGGCTGAGAACGTAAGGAAAATGTTCATGGCCATGTCGAAAGACATACGCGTACTCGTCATAAAGCTTGCAGACAGGCTTCACAACATGAGGACCATTGAGTATCAGACTCCTGAAAAGCAGATAGAAAAATCCAAAGAGACCCTGGAGATATATGCTCCCATAGCTTCAAGGCTCGGTATATATAAATTCAAATTCGAACTTGAAGATATTTCTTTCAGAATACTTGAACCTGAAGCATATCACAATATCGAAAGAGAACTGAAGATAAGACAGAATTCAAGATCCGACCAGATCGAAGACCTCATGAAACAGGTACAGGAAGTGCTGGAAGGCCTGGATATTAAATATGAGATAACAGGAAGAAGAAAACACTATTACAGCATCTACAAGAAGATGATCTATCAGCATAAGGAGATAGACGAGATATTCGACCTGACAGCCATAAGGATCATCGTAGAAAGCGTAAAAGATTGCTATGCAGTTCTCGGTGCCGTGCATACCAAATGGACGCCCATCCCGGGCAGGTTCAAAGACTATGTCGCTATGCCGAAATCGAACCACTACCAGAGCCTTCATACGACAGTCATTTCAGGAAAAGGCACTCCCTTTGAAATACAGATCAGGACTCAGGAGATGCACAGAGTCGCAGAATACGGTATCGCTGCACACTGGAAATACAAAGAAGGTATCACTGACAAGAGCAACGAAGATGAGATAAAGCTTGCCTGGATCAGGCAGACCCTTGAATGGCAGTACGATATGAACGACTCAAAGGAGTTCATCGATACCCTCAAAGTTGACCTATTCAGCAACCAGGTATTCGTTTTCACTCCTAAGGGAGATGTCATAGAGCTTCCTGCAGGATCCACACCTCTGGACTTTGCGTTCAGAGTGCATACTTTCGTCGGTCTTCACTGCATAGGCGCCAAGGTAAACGGAAAGATGGTATCAAAAGACTACGTGCTCCAGAACGGAGAAATAGTAGATATCGTCACGAACCCCAATTCCGCAGGTCCTACCATTGAGTGGCTTAAGATAGTAAAGACCAATTCCGCAAAAAACAAGATCCGCCAGTATCTCAAGAAGATGAACAAGGATCTTGATCCTGCAAAGGGTAAGGAGGCTCTCGAAAAAGCAGCCAAACACAAGGATCTCGATGCAGAAAAAGTTCTTAAGCCTCAGTTCGTTACAAGAGCAGCCAAGGCCCAGCAATTCGCCTCTGCAGACGATCTTTACAGTTCTCTTGCTGGTGGTGGAGCTATCATAAACAAAACTCTCATGCTCTGTCTCTCATACTTCAGAGAAGAAGAACAGGCAGAGCTCAGGAGGCAGGAAAGATTCGCAAAGAAACAGGAACAGCTGGCAAAGAGGCCTGATGCAAAGAATGCGGGCGTAAGCATAGAAGGAATTTCAGATCTTCTCATACATTATGCCAAGTGCTGCAGCCCTGTCCCCGGCGATGAGATAGTAGGGTACACCACTAAAGGAAGAGGCATATCGATACACAGGAAAGACTGCATAAATATCCTTTCTCTTCCTGAAAAAGAGATCGGAAGGCTTATAGATGTGGAGTGGGATCTCAAGAAGGATAAAATGACCTTCAACGCTTCCATAACCATACTTGCAGAAGACAAGAAAGGCCTTCTGGCCGAAGTATCCAGGTTATGCGAAGACCTTGATATAAACATGACATATGCCAACGTTAAAGTCGATAAGAGCAATCTGTGTACCATGAACCTGACTCTTGCCATAACCAATACGGATGATATCGAAAAGATCATGGCAAGAATGAAACAGATAAAAGGAGTTCTTGATGTCTACCGCTCAAGTTATTAAATACGTTGCAGGCTCATATCAGACAAACGTTTACCTGGTATACGACGAGGAAACTAAAGATGCTTTCATCGTAGATCCGGGTTATGAATTCCGGAAGATATATGATGATATAGAAAGGCTCGGTTTAAAGCCGCAATACATTATCCTCACACACGGTCACGGAGATCATACAGGTGGTATAGACCTTATGAAAAAGACTTTCCCCGGGATCAAACTCGTTGCATCGGATAAAGAAAGAAAGCTTCTTTACAAAAGGCATCTCAGCATGGGAAAAGGCGGGATAGTCGCTGATATGGAAGTATCTGACGGAGACAGCATGGATATAGGCAATATGCATCTCGAATTCATATTCACTCCAGGACATACTCCGGGAGGAATGTGTATAAAGCTGGATGACATGCTCTTTTCGGGAGATACGCTTTTCAGAATGTCTGTAGGAAGAACCGATTTTCCGGGAGGAAATATGGATGATCTTTTAACATCCATAAAAGATAAGCTCTTCCTTCTTCCTGATGAAACAAGAGTATTTCCCGGACACATGGAAGAAACGACGATAGGGATAGAAAAGAGGTACAATCCCTTTGTATAGGATATGCACACCTACTGAAAAATCTAAATATGACCTTGGAGAACTTGCAAAAGAGTTCCTTCTGCCTGAAGAATTCGCTATATTCACAGCTGAAGAAGATCCTTCCGGAGATTTTGATCTTATCATTCCTGATGATGATTCCAAATTTGTAAGAGGAAGAGCGCTTTATGATTTCCTTGTAAAAGAAACGGGCAAGACTCAGGATTGGGGTATACTTGTCGGCGTCAGACCAAAGAAACTTTACTCAGAACTCGTTAACAAATACGGGATGCAGGAAGCAGAGCGTATCATGTCGGAAGAATACTGTCTTTCGGAAAGGAAGATAGATCTTCTGAGAGATACGTATCTTACACAGCAGGAAGCTCTTGCAAATGAAGACAGAAATGCCGTAGGGATATATATAGGCATACCTTTTTGTCCTACAAGATGCCTGTATTGTTCTTTCACTTCATACAAGATAAGTGATGAGGCTTCAAAAGCTTATCTGGAAGCTCTTTTCAAAGAAATGACTGCAGTATCAGGGATACTGAAACAAAAAGGTTATTTTGCAGAATCCATATATATCGGAGGCGGCACTCCGACATCTCTTTCTGATGATGACTTCGAGAGATTTATCGCCAAGACGGAAGAAGTGTTCGTTTGCGATAAAACCGTTGAATTCACCGTTGAATGCGGCAGGCCTGATACCATAAACGAAGCAAAGCTAAGGACTATTTTAAGACACGGAGCAAACAGGATATCTATTAATCCTCAGACCATGAAAGCTCATACGCTCGAGCTTATAGGAAGAGCCCACAAGCCTGAAGATATAATCGATAGCTACAGGCTTGCAAGAAATACGGGGAATTTCTATATAAATATGGACCTCATTACAGGCCTTCCGGAAGAAAGCCCTGAGGATTTTAGGAATACTCTTGATGAGATAATAGCTCTCGGTCCGGAGAATATAACAGTACACACTCTTGCAGTAAAAAAAGCAAGCAGGCTGATAGAAGAAGACAAAGAATACAACTACAGACAGGGCGAAACCGTAAGAGCTCAGCTTGATTATGCAGGAGAAGCATTGAAGGCAGCAGGATACAAACCGTATTACCTGTACAGGCAGAAACATATGACCGGTAATTTCGAAAATGTGGGGTACTGCAAGCCCGGCAGCGCCAGCCTGTATAACATACGCATCATGGAAGAAAACCAGTCCATAATTGCTTTGGGAGCAGGCGGGATATCAAAGATGTATTACCCCGAGGAAAACAGACTTGAAAGGATACCCAACGTATCTAATTATCAGATATATATCGAACGAATAGACGAAATGATCCGCAGAAAGGAAGAAGGGATCTTATGATAAACATCGTTAAAGGTACAAAAGACATACTTCCTTCAGAAGTATATAAATGGCAGTACGTTGAAGAAAAGTTCAGGAAAGCCGCACAGTCTTACGGTTTCAGGGAAATCAGGACACCTATGATCGAGCATACTGAGCTCTTTAAAAGAGGTATAGGCGATACTACGGATGTAGTGAATAAGGAAATGTATACCTTCGAAATAGCCGAAAGAAGCCTTTCTATCAAACCCGAAGGAACTGCATCCGTAGTGCGTTCATTCATAGAAAACAAGCTTTATGCTGATATAGTTCCCGCCAAATTCTATTATGTAACGCCTTGTTACAGATATGAAAAGATGCAAAAGGGCAGACAGAGGGAATTTCACCAGTTCGGTATAGAAGTATTCGGCTCTGAAAAGATGAGTGCAGATGCAGAAATCATCTTTCTTGCAGACAACTATTTCAAAGACCTGGGTATAGACAAAGACATTCAGCTTAGAATCAATTCCATAGGCTGCACTGAGTGCAGAACAAAATACAGAAACGCACTCAAAGATTATTTCAGGCCTCACTATGACGAGCTCTGTGATACTTGCAAGGAGCGTTTTGAAAAGAATCCATTAAGACTTCTGGACTGCAAGAATCCCGAATGCAAAAAGATAGCTGCCGGTGCTCCTTCGATACTGGACCATCTGTGCGAAAGCTGCAGGAATGATTTCGATGAGCTTAAGATAGATCTCGATAAGCTTGGAGTTGAATATACAGTGGATCCCGGTATCGTCAGAGGCCTTGATTACTACAATAAGACTGCTTTTGAATTCGTTACTGACAAGCTTGGCGCTCAGGGCACTGTCTGCGGAGGAGGAAGATATGACGGCCTTGTATCACAGCTTGGAGGACCTGAAACCGCAGCTGTAGGATTCGGTCTCGGCATCGAAAGGCTGCTGCTCCTTCTTGATGAAGAGGGGATAGAGATACCTGAGGCAAAAAGTTGCGATATATTTATCGCTGCCATGGGCGAAAATGCTAAATTCAAGGCATTTGAATTATCAAAAGAACTGCGCTGTGAAGGATTTGATGTTATAATAGATGTTTGTGAACGCAGTCTTAAAGCCCAGCTCAAGTATGCAGACAGGCTTGGCGCAAGATACTGCGCAGTCATAGGCGAGAACGAACTTGAAAAAGGAGTTGCCGCCCTTCGCGACATGAATAATTCGACTCAGGAAGACGTCGAATTCAAAAATATTAAAAAAGTTATAGGAAAGTAATAATGGACAGATTATTAAAAAGAACGCATATGTGCGGTGTTTTCAGAAAAGAAAACATCGGTGAAAAGGTGACGATCAACGGTTGGATACAGAAGCAGAGGTCTCTAGGAAGCCTCATATTTGCTGATATAAGGGACAAGACAGGTATAGTACAAGTAGTATTCGACGAGAACTGCCCCAAGGAAATGCTTGAAAAAGCTGAAAAGCTGAGATCAGAGTTTTCCGTAGGTATATGCGGTACCGTAAGAGAAAGATCTTCAAAGAACCCCGATATCCCTACGGGAGATATAGAGATACTTGCTGAGGAACTATCAGTTTACTGTGAATCAGAGACTCCGCCCATTTACATCAGAGACGATGACAACGTATCCGGAGAACTCAGGCTTAAATACAGATATCTCGATCTGAGAAAACCCATCATGCAGAACACTCTTGCATTCAGGAGCAAGATGTATCACGTGATAAGGAATTTCTATTATGATGAAGGATTCACTGAAGTCGAGACTCCGGTACTTGCAAAGCCCACACCTGAAGGGGCAAGAGACTACCTTGTACCAAGCAGAGTAAATCCCGGAAAGTTCTATGCTCTTCCTCAGTCTCCGCAGCAGTTCAAGCAGCTGCTCATGATAGGCGGTACTGACAAGTATATTCAGATAGCAAAATGCTACAGAGATGAAGACTTAAGAGCAGACAGGCAGCCTGAATTCACACAAGTAGATCTTGAAATGTCCTTTGTGGATCAGGATGACATTATAGAAGTACAGGAAAGATTCCTCAAAAAACTCTTTAAAGAGATGAAGGGGATAGATATTTCCATTCCTCTTCCCAGGCTTTCATGGGATGAAGCTATGAACAGATACGGTTCGGATAAGCCTGACCTTCGTTTCGGATTCGAACTTCACGATCTGGCTCCCTATGTAAAGGATTGCTCCTTTGAAGTATTCACCAAAGCTATCGCCGACGACGGAAAGGTAATGGGAATCGATATTTCAGGACACAGTGCCGATTTCTCAAGAAAAGATTTGGATAAGATGACCGAATCCATAAAAGCTTTCGGAGCAAAGGGAATGGTTTGGGTCAGATATGAAGAGGACGAAATAAAATCTTCTGTAAGCAAGTTCTTCTCTCAGGATGAACTTAAAGCGATCTGCAGTGAATTCGATGCAAAACCTGGCGATCTCATTCTCATTGTATCAGGTCCGAAGGAGGTCGTATGGGCTTCTCTTGGATTCCTGAGAAGAGACCTGGCTGGAAAGCTCGGCATGCTGGATCCCAACGAATACAAGCTTCTTTGGGTAGTTGATTTCCCGATGTTCGAGTGGTCTGATGAAGAGAACAGATACATGGCCATGCATCATCCGTTTACATCTCCCAAGAAAGAAGATCTTCATTACCTGGAGACCGGAGAACTGGATAAGATCTATGCAGATGCATACGATATAGTGATCAACGGATATGAAGCAGGCGGAGGATCCATAAGGATACACGACAGCGCACTTCAGAAGAAGATATTCGAAGTTCTGAGGCTTACGGAGGATGAGATAAGAAACAGATTCGGTTTCTTTATCGATGCCTTCAAATACGGCGCACCTCCTCATGGAGGACTTGCATTCGGTCTTGACAGACTCTGCATGCTCTTGGTGGGAACGGATGATATAAGGCAGGTAATAGCCTTCCCGAAGAACCAGAATGCACAATGTGTGATGTCAGATGCACCTACCACTGTAGACGAACAGGCACTTAGAGACCTGTCGATAGATATAAAATTGAATGACTGATAAAGAGTTTCAGCAGCTGTATTCAAAACTTGATGCTTATGTAAAAGCTCATGTTGACGATTACAGATACAAACATACTCAGGGAGTCGTAAAGGCTGCCGAGAAATATGCCCTTAAATACGGCGCAGACGTGAAAAAAGCAAAGCTTGCCGCCGTATTTCATGATGCATGCAAAGGACAGGGAAAGGGTCTTGAGCACGGCAGAGCTGCTGCAAAGATCATTCAGGAAGAGTTCGGAGTGACCGATCCCGATATAGTAAATGCAATTGCAAACCATACTGTTGGAAGAGTGGGGATGGGCATTTACGAAAAAGTAATCAAACTGGCCGATCTGCTGGAAGAAAACCGCACTTATGAAGACTGTCCGGAGATAAGAGCCTATGAAGAGACCCAGACAGATATAGACAAGACGTATTTAAGAATAGCAAAAAAACAAAGAGATATCATATTAGCCAAGGGCCTGTATTACGACACTACCAATGATGATGTGATAGCGTGGCTCGAAAAGGAGATCAGAAACAGGATGACTAACAAAGACATTGCTCTGTTCATTGCAAAGGAAATGGACAACAGAAAAGCCAGCGATATTGTGATACTCGACATAGGCCTTAAGTCAGGCTTTGCCGATTATTTCGTCATATGCAGTACTGCAGGACTGAGGCAGCTTTCAGCGCTTGCTACGAATCTTGAAGACAAACTTGCAGAGCAGGGGATCATAGTAGATCACGTTGAAGGCAAGGGAGACAGCGGATGGATTCTTATGGACTACGGAGATGTGATAATAAACCTGTTCACTACAGAACAGAGAGAACACTACAATATCGAAAGAGTATGGAACGACTGCGAAAGAGAAGATTTCGAAATGACCGAATAGACTGGAGATGAGCTTAATGGAAAAAGATTATAACTTTAAAAAAATAGAGACCAAATGGCAGAAAATATGGGAAGAGAAAGATCTGTTCCATGTAACGGAAGATCCTTCTAAACCGAAGTATTATTGCCTTGAAATGTTCCCTTATCCAAGCGGAAAGCTCCATATGGGTCACGTAAGAAACTACTCCATAGGCGACGTTGTTGCAAGGCACAAAACGATGCAGGGATATAACGTGCTTCATCCCATCGGATTCGATTCATTCGGTCTTCCTGCTGAAAACGCTGCTATAAAAAACGGTGCACATCCTGCAGTCTGGACATCCTCAAATATAGCAGAAATGGAAAGACAGCTCCGCCAGATGGGACTCTCCTATGACTGGGACAGAGAAGCATGCACATACAAAGAAGAGTACTACCGCTGGATGCAGTGGATATTCATCCAGTTCTATAAAAAAGGTCTCGCTTACAAGAAGGAAAACCCCGTAAACTGGTGCCCGAGCTGCGCAACGGTACTTGCCAACGAACAGGTAGTCGACGGTTGCTGCGAGCGCTGCGGAACTCAGGTAACGAAGAAAGATCTTTCCCAGTGGTATCTCAAGATCACGGATTACGCAGACAGGCTTCTCGACGATCTTGATAACATGCCCGGATGGCCTGAAAAAGTCAAGACTATGCAGAGAAACTGGATAGGAAGAAGCGAAGGTACAGAACTGGATTTCGATGTCGTGGACATGGACATCAAACTTCGTGTTTTCACGACCAGGGTTGACACATTATTCGGAACCACTTTCATGGTAGTATCGCCAGAACATCCTCTTCTTGACAAGCTCATTTCCGGAATGGAAAACGAAAGCAAGTGCAGAGAATACTGCGAATATGTAAAGACGCTCAACGATATCGAAAGAACTTCTACGAGCAAGGAAAAAACAGGTGTGTTCACCGGCAGATATGCAGTCAATCCTCTCACACACAAAGAAATGCCCATATATATTTCCGATTATGTGCTCATTTCCTACGGTACAGGAGCTGTAATGGGTGTGCCTGCTCATGACCAGAGAGACTTTGAATTCGCAAAGAAATTCGGACTTGACATAATCCCTGTAGTCGATCCCGGAACAGGTGATATAGACTGGAACGATCTTAAAGAAGCCTTTGTAGCAGAAGGAACTATGATCAATTCCGGAAAATATGACGGAATGGACAACAATGATGCAATCAAGGCAATAAGAGCCGATCTGGAAGCCATAGGCCTCGGTGAAGCCGTTACTAATTACAGACTCCGTGACTGGCTTATTTCACGTCAGAGATACTGGGGAACTCCCATACCCATGATCGAGTGTCCTGACTGCGGATGGGTACCTGAAAAGGAAGAAAATCTTCCCGTACTTCTTCCTACGGACGTTGTGTTCACGGGTAAAGGTGAAAGCCCTGTGGCGACGTCAAAGACTTTCGTGAACTGCAAATGCCCGATTTGCGGTAAAGATGCAAAGAGGGAAGTAGATACCATGGATACTTTCCTTGATTCATCATGGTATTTCCTAAGATATACTGATGCAAGAAATGATAAAGCTCCTTTTGATAAAGAAAAGGCAGCATACTGGATGCCTGTCGATCAGTACATAGGCGGAGTTGAGCATGCAATACTCCACCTTATGTATGCCAGGTTTTTCACCATGGTTCTCCATGATCTGGGTTATGTGAACGTTGATGAACCGTTCACAAATCTCCTTACCCAGGGAATGGTACTTAAAGACGGATCGAAGATGTCAAAATCAGTAGGCAACATCGTCAGCCCTGATGAGATAATCGACAAGTACGGCGCAGATACAGCAAGGCTCTTCATACTCTTTGCAGCTCCGCCTGACAGAGAGCTTGAATGGTCCGATACGGGAGTAGAAGGTTCGTACAAGTATATCAACAGAGTATACAGGCTCATAGTTTCCCTTGCAGAGGATACGAAAGGAATACAGCACGTATATATCGCTGAAACAAAAGACGA
>CAYUGP010000001.1:12325-27617 GCA_964444315.1 uncultured Oscillospiraceae bacterium
ATCTCCAAGATGGCACCATGGTGATTGTCGAGGACGGCAATACTCACGTTAATTTCGCTGAAACAAAAGACGATAAACAATTAGACTATATTTTGAACAACACGATAAAGAGAGTTACCGAAGACATAGGCAACAGGTTCAATTTCAATACAGCCATATCTGCCATAATGGAACTCACCAATGAGATCTACAGATACAAAGAACTCGAAGATGTCAACCTCGGACTTTTAAGATCTGCTGCTGAAAAACTCGTTCTCCTGCTTTCTCCTTTCATACCGCACGTATGTGAAGAGATGTGGGAAGGACTCGGATTCGTAGAGCCTGTATATACAGCTCCATGGCCTGAATATAACGAGAAAGCTCTTGTAAAAGAAAGCGTCGAGATAGTCATCCAGATCAATGGAAAAGTCAAAGCAAAGATAGAAGTACCTTCCGGACTTGACAGGGATGAGATGCAGAAGATATGTATGGATGACAATGCAGTAAAAGCACTTGTTGAAGGAAAAGACGTAGTAAAAGTCATCGCAGTTCCCGGCAAGCTTCTCAATATCGTAGTGAAAGGATGAAATGACGAAAACAAAGAAAAAAGAACAAAAAGAAAAGAAAGTATTAAGGATAATACCTCTCGGAGGACTTCACGAAGTCGGAAAGAACATGACACTGCTGGAATACGGTGATGACATGCTCATCATCGATTGCGGAATGACTTTCCCTACGACAGATATGCTCGGAATTGACTGCGTGATCCCTGATTTCACATATTTAAGAGACAAAGCGGATAAGATAAAAGGACTGGTACTGACCCATTCACATGAAGATCACATTGGAGGAGTACCTTTCTTCCTGAAAGAATTCAATGTTCCCATATATGCGAGTCCTCTTACTCAGGGTTTTTTAAAATTCAAATTCAAAGAGCACAAGATAACTGAATACAATTTCCACGATCTGGTGCCCGGACAACAGATTAATCTCGGATGTTTCAAGATAGAAGCGATCCATGTGACGCATTCCGTTGCCGACTCCATGGCCCTTATCATAGATACGCCCGTAGGTCGCATATTCCACACAGGTGATTTCAAATTCGACCATACACCCATAGATGACAATCCTACGGATATCCTGAGGATCGCTCAGATAGGGCAGAAGGGCGTGCTGCTTCTCATGTCAGACAGCACTAACGCCGTAAGAGAAGGGTTTTCTGAATCTGAAAAAGTCATCAAGGCTAATTTTGAGACCATATTCAAGAAAAACACCCACCGCTTCATAATCACGACTTTTTCAAGCAACGTACACAGAGTACAGTCCATATTCGACCTTGCTTACGAAAATAACAGAAAAGTAGCCGTGACCGGAAGAAGCATGGAGAACATGATAAAGGTCGCTTCGGACCTGGGATACCTTAATATCCCTCCGAACACTCTTATCACACTGAAACAGGCCAAGCTTTACAAAAACAGTGAACTTGTGATACTCACGACCGGTTCTCAGGGAGAGGCAGCAAGTGCTTTGACAAGAATAGCTTACGGGCAGCATAAAGATATAAAGATCACAAGTGATGATGTAGTTATACTTTCTTCTTCGATAGTACCGGGCAATGAACTCGGGGTCTATGATCTCATAAACAAGATCATGTCCATGGGAGCGCAGGTGATCTACAGCGAAGTTGCCGACGTGCACGCTTCGGGACATGCGAAGAAGGAAGAGCTAAAGCTCATGCTTGCCCTTATAAAGCCAAAGTATTTCATGCCTGTCCACGGCGAGATAAGACTTCTGGTGAGCCACTCCGAACTTGCGCAGGAGATGGGCATAGATAAGAACAAGATAGTCATTGCCGAAAACGGATCCGTAGTGGAGCTTACTTCAAGGAAGTTCAAACTTACCGGAGATACGGTGCAAGCGGGTGCCATACTTGTGGACGGCCTGGGCATTGGAGATGTAGGAGCTAAGGTACTAAGCGAAAGAAAGGCACTTTCTGAAGGCGGCCTTATAGTACTTGCAGCTGTATTCGATGATTCTCAGCGTATAGTTTCAGATATACAGCTCTATACAAAGGGCCTAATATACGTGAAAGAATACGGCCAGGTACTCGATAAAGCCAGAGCGGTTTTGTACAACGCTCTTGACGATGCTTACGCTCAGAAAAAGAACAAGGATCAGATAAAGGAATTGCTTGAGACGACGCTCAAGAGTTTCATATATAAAGAGATAAACAGGAACCCTGTGATAGTGCCTGTTTTTATGGAGGTTTAAAATGCAGAACGTTTACGACGTAGCAAGGGAACTGGTGCATTCGCTGAAAGAATGCGATCAGTACAAAAACTACAAAGCGGCTAAAGCAAAGATAGATGCCAATGATGCCCTTTCGAAAATGATCAACGATTTTCAGGAAAAAGGGATGCAGCTTCAGGCTCTTACAATGACGGGACAGACTCCTGATGAAGAGACTCTTGCATCATATCAGCAGCTTTACGGAGTAGTTATGAGCGATCCGAGCGCAGCTGAATATCTTAATGCTCAGATGGCTATTTCACAGATCGTTTCAGAGATTTATCAGATGATAGGGGAGGCTTTAGGTGAATAAATTCAGTGAAAGAATCAACAGATTAAGACCTTTGATCAAAGAGGCCGGTATCGACGCACTTTTTATCAATGATACCGCAAACGTTTCATATTTCACGGGAAAAAGAGGTGACGACTGTTATCTGTATATTTCCATGGATGAAGCGTATATAATCACGGACTTCAGATATCTTGAAATGGCTCAGAGCATGAGCGACTGGCTCACCTTCGATATGACGAAAGCCGGCAGGACCATACTCGATATTCTTAAGGACAAAAAAGAGCAGGTCATAGGAGTGGAAAGAGAAGCAATGACTCTCGATCTCTTCATGAAGCTCAATACAGGTCTTAAAGATGTAAAAACGTTCATGCCTGTATCCGGACTTGTCGAAAAGCTCAGAGTTATAAAAGACGAAGACGAGATAGAAAGCACAAGGAAAGCATGTGAAATAGCCTGCAAGACCTATCTTCATATGCTTGATTTCCTTAAGCCGGGACTCGAAGAAGTGGAAGCTGCCGCAGAGCTTGAATACTATATGAGAAAATGCGGTGCAGAAGGTCCTTCTTTTGAAACGATACTCATCAGCGGCGTAAAAACATCTATGCCTCACGGAGTACCCGGACACAAAAAGATCGAATATGGTGATTTCGTCACAATGGACTTCGGATGCAAAGTAGACGGTTACTGCTCTGATATGACCAGAACAGTCGCCATAGGCAGCGTTACTGACGAAATGAGAGAAGTATATAACATAGTTCTCAAAGCTCAGCTGAACGCCATAGCCAATCTGCATGCAGGCATAACGGGACAGGAAGGCGACGCTTTCGCAAGATCTGTCATCGAAGAAGCAGGATACGGAGAATATTTCGGTCATTCGCTCGGACACGGAACAGGGCTTAAGATCCACGAAGCACCCAATTACAGCCCGATGTTTACAGGCATTATACCTGCGGGAGCAATACTGTCTATAGAACCCGGTATCTATCTTCCCGGCAAGTTCGGCGTAAGAATAGAAGACTTGGCATTAGTTACCGAATCGGGTATAATTGACTTTGAAGATGCACCTAAAGAGTTAACGATTTTGTAGTGATACATGGAGGATATTATTAATGGTTTATGCTAGTGATTTCAGAAACGGTAAGACTTTCATAAAGGACGGAGATCCTTGTGTCGTTCTTTCGTTCCAGCACGTAAAGCCCGGTAAGGGAGCAGCATTCGTAAGGACTAAGTACAGAAACATCCTTACAGGAGCAACAAGAGAAGAAGCTTTCAACCCCAGCGATAAATTCGAAGATGCTGTGATCGAAACAAAAAGAATGCAGTATTCATACAACGACGGAGATCTCTACTATTTCATGGATCCTGAATCCTATGAGATGATCCCGCTGAATTTTGAACTTGTCGAAGAAGCTGTAAAGTGGATAAGAGAAAACGACGAAGTAACAGTCAAGTTCTTCCAGGGCAATGCTTTCACAGTAGAGCCTGAGAACTTCGTAGTACTCGAAGTAACAGACACAGAGCCCGGAGTAAAGGGAAATACAGCAACTAACGTTACTAAGGCTGCTACAGTAGAGACTGGCGCTGTCGTTCAGGTTCCTATCTTCATCGAAACAGGCGAGAAGATCCAGATCGATACAAGAACCGGAGAATACTTAAGCAGAGCAAAATAAAAATGGCTAAGAAAAAGAAGAAAAAGTCGCCGCTATCTATACTGCTTGTCCTGCTCATCATTGCAGTACTTGCAGCAGGGGGACTGTATTTAGGTGTAAAAAATTATAACAACGCCTTGGATCCTGCATCTGAGGAAATAATAGACATCGATATAGAAAGCGGAAGCGGTACCACAAAGATCGCAAAGACTCTGGAAGACGCGGGCATAATCAGATCTGCTAACATCTTCAAGTTCAAGACCAAGTTCAACGGGCTCGACGGCAAATATCAGGCCGGTCATTATTCTCTTTCACCGTCTATGACCATGGAAGAGATAATGGAAGCTCTTCAGTCAGGAAAACTTCTCGAGACCAGCTTTACTATACCTGAAGGATATACTTTAGCTCAGGTCGCCGAAAAGCTTGTCGCTAACGGAATACTCGCGACTGAAGATGAGTTCTACAGTGCTCTTGAAGATGATTACGATCATGAATTCCTTCCTACAGAAGGCTATCCAATAGATAAAATTTCCGCAAAAGGGAACAGGCTCGAAGGATATCTTTTCCCGGAGACTTACAGGGTATACAGCGGAGCAAGCGCTCATACAATAATCGAGACCATGCTCACGTACTTCGAAAAGAACGTATACGATAAGCTTAAATCCGGAGTTCCTGAGGGATATTCATTCCACAAAATAGTAACTCTGGCTTCGATTATAGAAAAGGAATGCGGTGCTGAAAAGGACAGAAAGACCATTTCCGGAGTATTCTGGAACAGGCTGAACTACCCCATGAGACTGGAATCTGATGTTACCATACTGTACGCCCTTCCTGAAGAACAAGATTTCAGTACTAAATTTGATTCGCCTTATAACACTTATATAGTAGACGGATTACCTGCAGGTCCTATTTGCAGTCCAAGTCTTACAAGCATAGAAGCTGCTCTAAATCCTGAGAGTCATAATTACTATTATTTCGTTTTAAAAGGGAACGGAACAGGTGAATGCTATTTTGCAACCACCTATGAAGAGCATCTTATAAACGTAGAAAAGTATAGGAATGCACCGTACAAGTATTAATTGGCAGACAGTTTTTTAAAAATTGCACAGGATGCCGCATTGGCAACAGAAGGCGTCTCCGGGATAGTTTTTCCCGGAGTTTTGCCTATTCCTAAGGATAAAGGTATCGATATAGATATACACTTATCCGTATTTTACGGTGTGAGCATCCCCGAAGTTGCCTGGAACGTGCAAGAGAGGGTCAATAAAGCCCTTGAAGGCATAAAAGGGATAAATATAAAACATATAAATATACACATAGACGGTATCAGTTTTAAACACAAGGAATACAGATGAACAGAACAGAAGCAAGAGAATACCTGATGCAGATATTGTTCCAGATGGAAATGCAAAAAGACTTTACATCTGAGGCAGTTGACAGATATTTCGAACTCAATATCGAAGAAGATGATATAGCTCAGAAGAAATATATCAAAGATGTCTGCATCACTTATGAACATAATAAAGAAAAGATCGATTCTCTTATCGAAGAGTATTCAAAAGGCTGGAAACTCAGCAGGATAGGGAAAGTCGATCTTGCTGTAATGAGGCTCTGTATTTCCGAAGCCTTGTTCCTCGAAGGATTCGAGAAGACCCCCGAAGGCGCAGCTCTTAACGAAGCAGTGAAACTCGTAAAAAAATACGGAAGCGAAAATTCAGGAAAGTTCGTCAACGGAGTTCTCGGAGAAATATTCAGAAATTACAAAGGATGAAAGCGGTATCCGTTTCACAACTCAACAGTTATGTAGGCAGGATACTTTCGACTGATCCCATCCTTTGCAATATAGCCGTAAAAGGGGAGGTATCAAACCTTACCAAACACTCTTCCGGACATTGGTATTTCTCTCTTAAGGATGAGAATTCCAGGCTCAACTGTTTTCTTCCTTTTTCCAGAGTTCAGAATCTCAGATTCGAAATCGAGGAAGGTATGGAAATAACCGCTTACGGCAATATTTCCGTATATGAGAAAAACGGTTCATATTCTCTTCAGATAAGAGATATAGATGCGGAAGGAGAGGGGACTCTCAAGATAGCTTTTGAGAATCTTAAAAGAAAACTGGATGCAGAAGGTCTTTTTTCCGCCGGTCACAAAAGACCTCTTCCTGCGCAACCTAAAAGAATAGGTGTTGTCACTTCTCCTACAGGAGCTGCAGTAAGAGATATTATCTCGACTGTAAAAAGACGCAATCCTACGGTAGACATCATCATATATCCTGCTCTTGTACAAGGCATTGGAAGCGCTGCCAGCGTTTGCGACGGGATAAAAACATTGAACGAAAAATTCCCTGACATAGATATCCTCATTGTCGGCAGAGGAGGCGGTTCTATAGAAGATCTTTGGACATTTAACGAAGAATCAGTTGCAAGAGCCGTATATTCTTCAAAGATCCCTGTGATATCAGCTGTAGGGCATGAAGTAGATTACGTAATAACTGATTATGTAGCAGACCTTCGCGGTGCAACACCGACAGCCGCAGCAGAGCTTGCAGTTCCGCATATCGATAACTATAAAGACAGGATGAGAAGAGTAAGTCCTGCAATTCTTTATTCTTATCTTCAGGACAGTCTGAATATGCTTGAATACAGGCTTAAGATGGTCATGAATGCCATATCGGCTTCAGATCCCAGGCTTCCCTTATGCAAAGGATATGCCATGGTCAGTAAAAACGGCATATATTTATCAGACATTTCATCGCTGAATAAAGGCGATAAATTAGAAATAAAACTTTCCGGAGGCAGAGCTTCAGCAACGGTGACGGAGGTATTCGATGAATGATGATCAGAACCTTGAAAAGACCATAGAAAAGCTCGAAAAGAATGCCGAGCTCCTAAAAAGAGGAGATATCAGCATCGATGAAAGCGTTAAAGTATATGAAGAATGCCTGGATCTTTTTAAACATGCATCTGCTCTTTTAGATGAAACGAAACAAAAGATACAGGTTTACGATCCCGAAAATGACAGCTTAGAGGATTTCGAATATGTATAGTGTTGAAGATCTGAAAACTATTGTTGAAGATGCGCTCTTTTCCGGAATCCATGGACCGGAATCATACTCATCATATCTCGAAGAAGCGCAGAAGTATTCAATATCCGCAGGTGGGAAAAGACTTAGACCATGCATACTTCTTTCAGTATGTGAGATGCTCGGAGGCAATGTAGCCGATGCTCTTCCATATGCCTGCGCTCTTGAATACATTCATACATATTCTCTTATCCATGACGATCTGCCGGCAATGGATAACGATGATTTCAGAAGGGGAAAACCTTCAAATCACAAAGCTTTCGGTGAAGATATAGCAATACTAGCCGGTGACGGTCTCCTAACAAGAGCCGCTGAGCTCATGTCAGAAGATATGATAGGATCCATAAGTGCAGGAAAAGTATATGCTTTCAATGCCATACTTTCATGCGCATATGATATGGTCAAAGGACAGATCGCGGATATAAAAGCCGTTGATGTGCCCGATGATGAATATTTTAATTTCGTTCACAGAAATAAGACTGCAGCGCTTTTTTTAGCCGCTTTCCAGGCAGGTGCATACCTTGCTGAAGCAGATGATGAAGCTTTGACTGACATGTCTAAAGCGGGCATCATCTTTGGTATGGCTTTCCAGCTATATGATGATTATCTCGATATAGATACGGACAAGACTCTCAGCTATGCACAGTATCTCGGAAAAGATAAGAGCAAAGAGATGATAGCTGAATACTTGGACAGACTGTCAGAGATAATCGCTAAATATGAAAACAATGAAACCCTAAGAGCACTTACTCTTCCGGAGATATAATGGCTAAATTTGACGGTAACGAAGATCTGTTAAGATCGATAAAAAATACACCGGTACAAAAACTTCAGTTCATTGCAGATGAGATCCGCGATGAGCTTATTGATGATGTTTCCGTTTCAGGAGGTCATCTTGCTTCTAATCTGGGTATAGTTGAGCTTACTGTCGCTATCCATAAAGTCTTTGACAGCCCTAAAGATAAGATAGTCTGGGATGTCGGTCATCAGTGTTACGTGCACAAGATGATAACCGGAAGAAGAGATGAGATGAAAGGGATAAGGAGCTTCGGCGGTATTTCGGGATTCCCGAAAAGATCCGAATCTTCTCACGATATAAACGAACCTGGTCATTCCAGTACATCTGTGTCCGTCGCGCTCGGTCTTGCCAAAGCAAGAGATCTGAAGGGAGAAGACTATTCATGTGTGGCTGTCATAGGTGACGGAGCTCTTACAGGCGGTGTTGCATTTGAAGCATTGAATCATGCAGGTGATTCAAATACTCCACTTATAGTCATAGTCAATGACAATCAGATGTCCATCGGCAAGAATGTAGGAGGCACAAACAGGAACTTTGAAAAAGTAAGGACTTCTAAAATATATCTCGGATTCAAAGGTATTCTCAAGAAGACTAAGTTCAAAGCTCCGGGACTGTATAACGCCTTGAAAAGCATCAGGGATTCACTTAAAGTCCTCCTTATGCCCAAACAGATATTCGAAGATATGGGCTTCAAATATTACGGTCCCATAGACGGACATGATATACCTGAACTTGTAGATGCCATGGAGTTCGCAAAGAAAGCAAACAGGCCTATAGTTCTCCATGTCATGACAAAGAAAGGAAAGGGATTTGCCCCTGCAGAAGTGAATCCCACAAAGTATCACGGAGTGTCACCCTTTGACAGAGAAACTGCCGATGCAAAACCGCTTCCTTCCGGAAGAAGCTGGTCTGAGATTTTCGGTGATGAGCTTCTGAAACAGGCTGATGCTAATAAAAATGTAGTTGCTATAAGCGCTGCAATGGTCGACTCAACGGGACTTCTTCCCATGTCTGAAAAGTATCCTGACAGAGTATTCGATGTCGGGATTGCTGAGCAGCACGCTGTTTCATTTGCAGAAGGTCTTGCTCTTAATGGTATGAAGCCTGTAGTTGCAATATATTCGACTTTCCTTCAGAGAGCCTATGATGAGATACTCATAGAAGTATGCCTTCAGAATCTGCCTGTTGTATTTGCCATAGACAGAGCCGGAGCCACAGGATCTGACGGAGAGACTCATCAGGGAGTATTCGATATTTCTTACCTTTCTTCGATGCCGAACATGACTATATTGTCTCCCTGGGACGAAAACAGCCTCAGAGGATGCTTAAGATGGGCTCTTAAGCAAAACGGCCCTGTCGCGATACGATACGGAAAAGGTAACGTTCCGAAGTCTGAAAAGATAGATGAAGCTTACGTACCCGGTGTAGCTCTTCATAAAGAGGGCTTTGAGACGCTTATAATCACTGACGGAGCTTTCGTGAAAGAAGCATGCGAAGCAGCAGAGATGATAAAGCAAAGTTCAGTTGCTGTATGCAATCTTGAAGTTCTCAAACCTTTAAACAGAGACTTCATTATCCCTATGCTGAAAACATACAAACAAGTCATCACCATCGAAGACGGATGCATCATAGGCGGATTCGGTGAAGCAGTATCAGCTGTGGCAGCTGAAAACAGATCTTATGCCAAAGTTCTGAATCTTGGATGGCCCGACAAGTTCATAGAACACGGAAGCGTATCTGTATTAAGAAAGAAATACGGTCTTGATTCAAGATCTATAGCTGAAAGAATCGGAGATTTCATTGAAGACAAGGCTTGACGTATATTTAACTGAACAAGGATATTTCCCCACACGGGAGAAAGCCAGAGCCGCCATAATGGAAGGCCTTGTATTTGTTGACGGACAAAG
This sequence comes from uncultured Oscillospiraceae bacterium, assembly GCA_964444315.1. Classification (GTDB taxonomy): domain Bacteria; phylum Bacillota; class Clostridia; order Peptostreptococcales; family Anaerovoracaceae; genus RUG13409. The sequence continues at coordinate 22,323 of CAYUGP010000001.1, forward strand.
ATCTGACAAAGCAGGAAACATGATCTCTGAAGATGCGCACATCGAGATCAAAGGAGATGTCTGTCCCTATGTGAGCAGGGGAGGTTACAAGCTGGAAAAGGCTCTTGATGTTTTCGGTATAGACGTACGCAGTCTTTCCTGCATAGATATAGGATCTTCTACCGGAGGTTTTACGGACTGCATGCTCCAAAGAGGTGCTTCATCTGTATGCGCTGTGGACGTAGGCACCAATCAGCTTGACTATAAACTAAGGATAGACGAAAGAGTCGACGTCAAAGAGAAGTACAACTTCAGATATGCCAAAGAAGAAGATTTCAAAGGACCATACGATTTTGCATGTACAGATGTTTCTTTCATATCTTTAAAGCATATACTTTCACCTGCTTCAAGCCTTTTGAAAGACGGATCATATATGGTATGCCTCATAAAGCCTCAGTTCGAAGCAGGCAGGGAGCAAGTCGGGAAAAAGGGTATTATCAAAGATAAAAGCGTACATAAAGAAGTGATCGAAAAGGTCATCAAATACGCTCAGAAAGCCGGTTTCAAGCCTTTAAAGCTGGATCATTCACCGATAAAAGGAACTAAAGGGAATATTGAATTTCTCATAATGCTTGAGAAAAATACAGACACCACCATCTCATATGAAATAGATATCGACGCAGTTGTTGAAGCTGCTCACATGGAGGAATAGATGGGCTACACGCCTATGATGGAACAATATCTTGCTGTCAAGGAGCAATATCAGGATTGCATCCTTTTTTACCGTCTCGGAGATTTCTACGAGATGTTCTTTGACGATGCAGTGATCGCTTCAAAAGTCCTTGAACTTGTACTTACTAAAAAAGCCTGCGGCAAAGATCAGAAAGCTCCCATGTGCGGAGTTCCTTATCATGCCGTCGAAAACTATATAGCCAAAATGGTAGAGCACGGATATAAAGTTGCCATCGCAGAACAGCTTACAGATCCGGCTCTTTCAAAAGGAATAGTCGAACGAGACGTTATAAGAGTCATCACTCCGGGTACTGTCGTTCAGGCTTCTATGCTTTCGGAAAAAGACAACAACTATCTAGTATCCGTATTTGTAGACGGTAAAGAGACGGGAATAGCATACACAGATATATCGACAGGTGAATTCTGTGCCATGCAGTTTACTTCCGATGATTCTTATTCAGTATTGCTGGAAGAACTTACAAGGATACAGCCAAAAGAGATACTCTGCAATCTCGGAGAAGATGATCTTCCGGATCTCTGGCGCTTTTCTGCTGAGAGTTCCATATTCATTTCAAAGGGCGGAGAAAGGCTCTTCGGTTCACAGCAGTGTGGAAATGTACTTAAAGAACACTTTAAAGTAAGCAATATTAAAAGCATAGGTCTTGCAGAAGAAGACGTTCCTTTGCTATACCGCAGCATCGGAGCGCTTCTCGGATATCTGAAAGAAACTCAGAAACAGGATGTAGATCATCTGTCCGCACTTCAGATAAAAGATGTTGGCGGATGCATGCTTCTTGACAGAGCTACCATCAGGAATCTTGAGATCACCGAAAGTCTTTACGATAAGAGGACTCAAGGATCTTTATTCGGTATACTCGATGCCTGCGGTACGGCAATGGGATCTCGCAAACTTAAATCCTGGCTGAGAGAGCCTTTGATAGATAAGAATTCCATACAAAAACGCCTAAATGCAGTAGAAGAACTTACAGACAACATACTTATCAGAAACGATCTTAAAGAGTCTTTGAGAGCCGTTTATGACCTTGAGAGGATACTTGCAAGGATATCTCTTGGCACTGCAAATGCAAGAGATCTTGTTGCTTTAAAGATATCTCTTTCTGCTATACCGGACATTAAAAACTGTCTTGAATCACTGGACGATGTGCTTCTTTCAGAACTCGATTCGCAGATAGATCCTATGTCTGAACTGTGTGATGAAATAGAAAGAGCCATAGTCGAAGATCCTCCGTACATAATCAGGGAAGGCGGCATCATCAAAAAAGGATATTCCCAGGAGCTAGACGGAATATATGAATCTGCAAAAGACGGAAGGCTCTGGATAGCAGGACTGGAAAACAGTGAAAGAGAAAGGACTGGGATCAAACAGATTAAGGTTGGATACAACAAGGTGTTCGGCTACTATATCGAAATTTCAAAAGGATATAAAGGTGAGATACCGGATAACTATATAAGAAAACAGACCCTGGTCAACGGTGAAAGATATATCACTCCGGAACTCAAAGAAGTCGAAAGTGTCGTTCTGAACGCTCAGAGCAAGATAAACGATCTTGAATACAGGCTGTTCAACGAACTCAGAGATAAAGTAAAATCTCTGACTGCAGTTATACAGAAAACTTCTTCTGCAATTGCATCAACAGATGTTCTCTGCAGCTATGCAGAAAAGTCTTCAAAACTGGGATATATCAAGCCTGAGATCGATAACGGGGATGAGATAGTCATTATCAGCGGACGCCATCCGGTCATAGAAAATACCATAGAAGACGGTAATTTCATTTCAAATGACGTGTATATCAACAGAAAAGATACATCGCTTCTTCTGATCACCGGGCCCAATATGTCCGGTAAATCCACGTATATGAGGCAGCTTGCTCTCATAGTGCTCATGGCACAGGCAGGCTGTTTCGTCCCTGCAGAAAAGGCTAAAATAGGCCTTTGCGACAGGATATATACGAGGATAGGAGCTTCAGACAATATTTCCATGGGACAGTCGACTTTCTTCGTTGAAATGAGCGAACTGGCATACATACTTAATACTGCTACTGAAAAGTCCCTTATAATCCTCGATGAGATAGGAAGAGGCACAAGCACCTATGACGGTCTTTCCATTGCCTGGGCAGTAGTTGAAGACCTCACAAGAGAAGATCACAGGATAAGGACCTTGTTCGCCACTCATTATCACGAACTCACAAAACTTGCAGATGTATTGCCCGGAGTCAAAAATCTCAACGTGGACGTTTCAGAAGAAAACGGTAATATAGTTTTTTTACATAAGATAGTCGAGGGTGCAGCATCAAGAAGCTATGGTATACATGTTGCAAAACTCGCCGGAGTACCGGAAGATGTACTTCATTCAGCAGAACGCAAACTGGCAGAACTAGAACATGAACAGGATAAAGATACTCGCTAAAGAAATAGCAGATAAAATAGCAGCCGGAGAAGTGATTGAAGCTCCGGTATCTGTTGTAAAGGAACTTGTCGAAAACGCCATAGACGCCGAAAGCACTCAGATAACTGTTGAAATCAAAAACGGCGGCAAAGACTATATCCGTGTAAGCGACAACGGTCTTGGCATACTTAAAGAAGACCTTGCACTTTCCATTCTTCCTCATTCAACAAGCAAGATAAGATTTACTGAAGATCTGAATAACATAACAAGTCTCGGCTTCAGAGGTGAGGCTCTGTCTTCGATAGCTGCTGTATCTGTCATGGAGATCACCTCAAAGACAGAAGGTGTGACAAGCGCAAGAAAACTTAAGATCGAAGGCTCAGAGATAATCGAAGAATGCGATTCTGCCGGTGACAGAGGAACTACTGTCATAGTCAGAGATCTTTTCTATAATCTTCCCGCAAGAAGAAAATTCCTTAAATCAGATCAGAAAGAAACAGCTGCCATATCCGAATTCATATCACGCATATCTCTTGCGTATCCTGATATACGTTTCCGTTTCATTTGCGACGGAACGATAAGGTTCTCAACCCCCGGAAAAGGAGATATATACCAGACTATTCTTACGGTATACAGTCCTCAGAATGCTAAAAAGCTACTGAAACTGTCTGCAGATGACGGTCATTTCAGTCTAAAAGGATATGTAAGTTCACCTCTTGAAAGCAGAAATAACAGGAAACAGCAGATCTTCTTCGTAAACGGGAGGCTTGTAAGTTCTAATGTATTTGAAAATGCAGTAAAAACAGCATATTCCGATAAGCTTTTCGAAGGAAGATATCCCTCCGTATATCTGTTCCTTGAAATAGATCCTTCTGAGATCGATGTAAACGTTCATCCGAGAAAAGCTGAAATAAAATTCTCTGACGAAATATCAGTTTCTGATTTTATCATAAAGTCTATCAGGGAAGCTTTGCTCGATAAAAATGCCACAACTATCGAGCATGAGGCTGTCAAGAAAACCAGTATCGATGAGATACCTGTTTTCGATATGCCTGAAAATGATTTCGATATTCATATCCAGTCTGTCGATCCTGAGATCCCGGTCGAAAATATCCAGAGTCAATACGATAACGAAACAAAAAATCTATTCAAAGATCTGAGAAATTCATATGATCGATCATTCAAGCAGGAACAGCTTACTCTGAATGAAGAATTCGAAGGATATCATACGGAAAAACTCAGGTTCACGAGCCTCGAGCCTCTTAGCCAGATATTCGTCACATATATTCTTGCCAGCGACAGCAAGGCTTTCTATATAATAGACCAGCATGCTGCTCATGAAAGGATAATGTATGAAAAGCTTCTGAAAAACTTCAATGCGGATGAAAGAGCATCTCAGATGCTTCTATCAGGTTCCGTGATAGAACTTGACAGATCGGCTTCATTCACAGCAGAAGAATGCCTGCCTATTCTTGATAAAATGGGCTTTTACCTCGAACCTTTCGGAGATTCATCCTATCTTTTGAAGGAGATTCCGTATTTTATGGAGCTTTCCGAAGCCGAAACATTCCTTTATGAGTTTTTCGACGCTGCATCGGAAGGGAAGACAGATCTTCAGATAAGAAAAGATGCGATAATATCAAGATCGTGCAAATCAGCAGTAAAAGCTCACGACAGACTTTCTATCAGTGAAATGAAGGCATTATTCGAGCAACTTGATGAATGCGATAATCCATATTCATGTCCTCAAGGAAGACCGACTTACACCAAATTCATTGAATATGATCTTGAGAGAATGTTTAAACGAAAATGATAGATACTGTATTCATAGTAGGTCCTACTGGAATAGGAAAAACTGAATATGCTATCGATTATGCTTTAAAAAACAACGGAGAGATAATATCTGCAGACTCTATGCAGATATATAAATATCTCGATATAGGTTCTGCAAAGCCAACTCCCGATGAAAGAGCAAAAGTCAAGCATTATCTTGTAGATGAAATCGATCCGAGGTCTTCTTTTTCAGTATATGAATACAAGAAACTTGCATTGGAATACATAAAAGAAGTCGCATCAAAAGGTAAACTTCCCATAGTCTGCGGCGGGACCGGACTGTATGTAAATGCGTTAGTCTACGATATGGACTTTTCAGCGCCTGAAGGTGATCAGTTTTACAG
>CAYUGP010000002.1:0-22849 GCA_964444315.1 uncultured Oscillospiraceae bacterium
CACAACCCATTAAAGCGAGTCCTCTTGCTAATTCCATTGTTTTTCCTCCTAAAAATAATTGTGTGTTTGTATATATGTGCGGACCTTTTGTCCGTAAATACCTTCTATTCTTCGCTGGCCTGTCCTATGAACATCATGACGAGAGTTGCGAATATGTATGCCTGTATCGCGCCTGAGAACCAGTCGAAATAAAGGGACAGCACCGCAGGCACGCCGAGTTCCAGAACGGGGATGACTCCCAGGAGCTCTCCCACCTTTCCGGGTATGAGACCGAACAGCGCCGAGTTAGCAGCTCCCAAAGCCGCATAAACAAGGGATGTGATGACCACACCTGAAAGCACGTTTCCGAAATGACGGAAGGACATGGATATGGGCCTGAACACTTCTCCCAGCACGTTGAAGGGAGCCATGATGAAGACCGGATCCAGGTAGCTCTTGAGATAGGGTCCGAGGCCCTGAGTCTTGATCTTTGTCCTTGTGAGTATCACGAAGAAAGTGATGCCCCATGCCAGGATCGACATTACCTCACCCGTGGGCGGGAAAAATCCCAGAAGGGATGAAAGGCTCTGGGTGATGGAGGCGATCATTATGGTGCCGACGAAAGGCACTATGCTGCGCCACTTTTCTCCCATGTTCTGAACCACCAGGCCGTCTACGAAGTTGTACAGCCATTCGACGGCAGCCTGTCTTTTGGAGATATCCTTTACCTTGAGCCCGTGAGTAGCCCACGCCATGACGCAGGCGACGACAAGGGTCAGAGCAAAGGACAGGACCATAGTCACTGTGATGTTGATACCGCCAAGAACAGGTATTGTGAAAAGTATCTTGGCACCGTGGATATCTACGCTCATCGTCTTATTCCTTTTCCTTTTTGAAATAATTCATAAGATTCATGATCTTTATAGTGAGATTCGGCATTATCAGGGGAAGAAGCCCCGTGATCATAGCCGGATAATTGCCTCTGTTAAGGAGCATGGATGCCGCTGCCCAGAGGGCGAAAAGTGTCATCCTCCCAAGGTAAGAACGTGTCATCATCCCCCTGGCATTTTCACCTGCTTCCAGGGTCTTCTGGACAGAGATGAAAAGACATAAGACTCCAAGCAAGGCTATACGGGATCCGACGAGAAGGAAAAGACCGTTCCTTAAGTTAAAAATACGCAGCCCAAGGAAAACGGCGATAACGATACCGTCCAGAGCAAGAATGCCCAGGGCTATGTGCCTTATTTCCTTAAGTGCTGCGGGATCTGCTTTCATATTGCGCTCCGTAAATATACTAAAACATCGTAATTATACAGAAAATCAGCGATGTCTGCGATATGAGATTTTTCTATTTTTACCATCGTCTTTTGTATCTTTCGACAAGAACTGCATGCACAGTCCGTAAATAGTTGTAAAAGCTGACAATAGTCCGATGACGATGGCAACGACGATGACCCAGTAGCCAAGGTCCAGCTTTTTCCTGAGCCAGTTGCCCAGAATACACAAAAGCACAGGCGGCACGACTATGGTGAAGCCCATCTGCCCGTAGACCGATATGTTGTTAAGCGCTTCTCTGAGCCACTTCCTGTCCAGTTTCATCGTTTACGCTTCTGACGGCTCCAGAATGTCTATCTGCACCCCGGCCTCCTTGAGCATGGCCTCTCCCAGTTCATCGGGATAAGGCTCCGCTATGACGACCCTCTTGATGCCGGCATTTATTATCATCTTGGAGCAGATGGAACAGGGCTGGGTGGTGCAGTAGAGCACGCTGCCGCCGATGTTCTGTCCCAGAGTGGCTGCCTGGATAATGGCGTTCTGCTCCGCATGGAGTCCCCTGCAAAGCTCAGCTCTCTGTCCGGAAGGGACCCCCAGCTGCTGACGGAGACATCCCACTTCCTCGCAGTGAGTAATGCCTTCAGGCGTGCCGTTGTAGCCCGTGGCCATGATGCGGTTGTTTTTGACTATTACTGCTCCCACACCTCTTCTGATACATGTGGAACGGGTCCTTGCAAGTTCTGCAAATCCCATGAAATAGTGGTCCCAATCAGGTCTTTCCATAGTTTTCTCCTACCGAAGATATAAGTCTTCAAACAATAAAAAGTTAAACTTTAATAGAATACTTCGTAAAGATACAGCCCCTGTGGAGGAGCAGTGTGTCCGGCTTTGCTGCGGTCAGCTGAGGCTACAGTCTCCGCAACGGACTCCGGCGTCCTTTTCCCAAGCCCCACTTCGACCAGAGTGCCTACGATTATCCTCACCATGTTGTAAAGGAAACCGTTTCCCGATATTGAGATACAGAGTTCTCCGTCCCCGCCGCTGACAGCAAGGTCATATACCGTCCTGACTGTGCTTTCCTTGGGACTTCCCGCAGATTGGAAACAGGCAAAATCGTGTTCTCCCACGATGTACTGCGCCGCTTTTCTCATAGCCTCCGTATCAAGATCTTTGGATACCTGATAGCAGTAATTCCTGCAGAAGACCTCCGGTTCCTGTCCGTATCTTATCCTGTAAATGTATCTCTTGCCCTTTGACGAGAACCTGGCATGGAAATCGACGGGCATCTCTTTTGCCTCGAGCACCCTTATCTCGCCAACTCCCTCGAGCCTGTCCTTTGCAAGAGCGTCGTTCATGGCTTTGGCAAGGTTTTCGGCAGGGATGAGTATATCTGCCCTGAAACTCGCACACTGGCCCATGGCGTGGACTCCTGCATCGGTCCTTGACGTGCCGTCCAGCTTTATATCGAGCCCCGTCATATTCTTGAGCACCGACTCCAGCTCTCCGCACACGGTCCTCTGACCGGGCTGTCTCTGCCAGCCGCAGAAGTTCGTGCCGTCATATGCAATTTTCAGAAAGATGTTTTTCACTTAATTGAAAATACCAATGCTGGTGAAACTGGGATCCAGGACCCTCTTTCCGGAAGTCGTCATCACTCCGCAGAGTATATTTCCCTCCACGTTCTGCTTGTATGTGACATATCCGTTGCTGATACCTACGAACGGGCAGCCGTCTATACCTTCGCATTTTTCAGCCGTAAAGCAGATATACGGGTACTCGTTCTGATCTATGATGATCCAGTATCCGTCCTTCTTTACTGCCGCTCTGCCTTCGCAGAACGCACCCTTGTTTCCGTTGACGTCGGGATCGTCGGCATTGGCGAGCTTCATGGGAGACACATCATCGAATACGGATTCGATCTTGAGGTTTCCTTCCTGATCTATGAATCCCCAGTACCTTCCGTCAAATACGGCAGCCAGTCCTTCGGAGAATGGATAGGCCTTCTGATACTGGAAGGGGATGACCACGTTTCCGTTCTGGTCGAGATATCCCCAGAAGCCTTTGTCGTTCTGAGCAAGATAAAGGTCATCCTCGCAGTGCTTCAGGGCTCTGTATTTGCACTCTATGAGCATCTCTCCCTCTTTACTGTAAAGTCCGAAGAGATAATCCGTCGTCCTCATTATGATATTGCCGTTATTATCCACACCTGAAAGATTGGGATCCAGCCCTGCGGGAAGAACGGCGGTTATGGCCCCTGACTTATCGATGACATAGGCGGACTCCCAATCGAGCCAGTCATAGCAGTCTATGTTTCTCTGGCGCATCACAACCGCATAGTCTCCGTTGAAGGCCGTTGCAAGACCGAAGCAGAAGGTGTTCTCATAATACCTCCAGTCCACCATGGGAAGACCATAGGCGTTGATCACCGTCTGGAACGACTTGTTCACATATGCATATCTCTGCATAGAACCGTTATCTATGGCGATGGCAAGGATGCCTTCGCTGAAATGGTTGCTCTCAACTATCGGATGCTTATCATAGACGTTGTATATGATGCGTCCGCTCCTGTCTATGTACTCATATTTGGAGTAAGTGTTGAGTACAAGACCCACGTCCTCCTTGAATGCAACGGCAGAAGAGTATCTGGGCTCCACGACCCATTCGCCCTTGAGGTTTATGAAACCGAAAAGTCCTGTGGATCCGTCGCGGGCAGGAGCAAGCAGAGTGGTGTCCTCAACGGTCACGGTCTCCGGTTCAAGCCCTGAGATATATTCCAGCGCTTCATCCAAATCGAAACTTTCAGACATATGGCCTTCTTCTACATCTATGGACACATCGCATGCTGCGAGTCCGAGAAGCATGGCAAGTACCAGTAATAAAGTAATTGTCTTTTTCATAGGATCAACCTTTCTTGTACGAGTTCTTGAGCCCCACGATCTGATTGAACACGGGCGCGCCTTCCTTGCTAAGTACCGTGTCAGCTATATAGTAACCGTTCCTGAAGAACTGGAACCTCTCTCCGGCCTTGGCATCCCTGAGGCAGCCTTCGGCTTTTGCTGTAAGTTCAGTCTTGGAATCGGGATTGAATTCATTCCTTCCTGTCTCCGCATCGGGGAGAGCCAGAAGCCCGTACTGACGGACGGGGATGTCCACACAGTCATCTTCGCACACCCAATGTATAGTGCCTTTGACCTTCCTTGCATCCGCTCCCGGCGTACCTGATTTGGTATCCGGATCGTAGGTGCACAGAAGTTCGACGACTTTGCCGTTTTCGTCTTTGACGACTTCGTTGCAGGTCACGAAATATGCTCCTTTGAGCCTGACTTCGTTTCCGGGATAGAGCCTGAAGTACTTCTTCTCCGGGATCTCCATGAAATCGTCTCTTTCGACGAAGAGGTGCTTTCCGAAGACTATCTCCCTTGTGCCCATACCTTCCACGGTCTGGCTGTTCTCAAGAGGAAGCCTCTCTGTCTTTCCTTCGGGATAGTTGGTGATGGTCAGCTTTATGGGATCGAGTATTACGAAGCGGCTCTCCACCTTGTCTTTCAGATCGTCTCTTACGAAAAACTCCAGCTGATCCATACCGATCTCGCTGTTGGCCTTTGCCACGCCTATGGCATCGCAGAAAGCCTTGAGCGCCTCCGGTGTATATCCCCTTCTCCTCATGCCCGCTATGGTGCAGAGCCTCGGATCGTCGAAGCCTTCCACAAGGCCTGCGTTAACGAGCTTGATTATGTTTCTCTTGCTCATGATGGTATTGGAAAGGTTGAGCTTTGCAAATTCGATCTGCTGAGGAGGTTCGGGCCAGTCAAGGCTTTCAAGGACCCAGTTGTAGAAGGGCCTGTGATCTTCGAACTCCAGTGTGCAGAGAGAATGGGTTATACCCTCTATGGCATCCTCCAGGGGATGGGCAAAGTCGTACATTGGATATATGCACCACTTGTCTCCCGTGTTATGGTGAGTCAAATGCAGGACTCTGTATATGACAGGATCCCTCATGTTGATGTTGGGGCTTGCCATATCTATTTTGGCTCTTATGCACATCTCGCCGTCTGCATATTTCCCGGCTCTCATATCTTCGAATATCCTCAGAGACTCTTCGGCAGGACGGTTTCTGTCAGGTGCTTCTTTGCCAGGCTCTGTCAGGGTACCTCTTGTATCGTGGATCTGTTCGGCTGTCATGGAGCAGGCATAGGCGAGACCCTTTTTGATCAGAGTCTGAGCGCACTCATACATCTTCTCGAAATAGTTGGACGCATAATTGAGCTTATCCCATTTGAAACCCAGCCACCTGATATCGTTTTCTATGGAGCCTACGAACTCCTCGTCTTCCTTTGCGGGGTTCGTGTCGTCATAGCGCAGGTTGCAGGTGCCGCCGTACTTTTCAGCCGTACCGAAATTGAGGCACAGTGACTTTACGTGCCCTATGTGAAGATAACCGTTGGGCTCCGGAGGGAACCTGGTGATGATGTGATGAGAATACTTACCTTCGGCTATATCCTTTTCGATGATGTCATATATGAAATTATTTTCCATTCGAAAGCTTCCTTTCTTGAGGGTAGAAACACCCAATATAACTTTTATATATTACCATCCGAACCTGTCTTTATCAAGGCACAAATGTGAAAGGAATATAAAAAAACCGGCCTGAGCCGGTTTTCTTATCTATTTCTTCTTTGACTTTCTCTTGGCTGCCTGCTTCTTGGACACTGCCTTGGGCACCGTGCCGCCGTGGGCTTTCAGGGATCCCTTGGTCTTCACCTTGTATACGCTGGCATCGTGTATCTCCTTGAGCCTTCTTTCGATCTCCGCTTCCCTTGCAGCTTTCTCGGCTTCGTATTTTTCCCTGGCCTTGACGCTTGAAGCGTTCTTCTTGTCTAATTTGCCTTTTTCCTTGGCTATGATAGCCTTGGCTTCATCTACGCTGATGCCCCTTTCCTTTGCAAGTCTGTAGGGATCTGTCTGGGACTGCTTTTCAAGAGCGGCTGCACCCTTGCCCTTGGCTGTCTTCTCATCCTGCTGCTTGCTCTGAGCTCTGGTGGTCGCAACCATCATGAGCGCCATCATGCCGACAGTCAGAACGATGGATATAGTGTTATCTATCTTTGTGTTTCTTGTTTTGAATGTGAAAGTATACGGTGTTTCAAGAGTCTTTCCGGATGTGGCCTTTATTCCCGATATAACTGTCACCGTATATTCGGAATTGGTCACAAGATCTCCTTCGAGTATGCACCAGAGCTCATTGGGAGACTTTGGGTGATGCACGAGTTTGAAGGGCTGGACCTTGTTATCAGCATCCTTGATGATGATGCAAGCCGAGTTTGTTGCATCGTTGGCGGTAGAACTTACGTCCTCATTAAAGATGATCTTGACCGCCATGTTGGTGATCTGCTTTCCTTCTTCCTTGTCGCTGGGGACCGTGTCTACGACCTGCAGTCCGCCGGTAGCCGCAAATGCGAACTGTGCCATGAGCATGGCAGCTATAAGGAATATCGCTGTCAAAGCAGCTTTTCTTTTCATTTTTCTATTTCCTCCAAATTCTTTTTCGGTCTTTTCCTGAGCTTTTTGAAAAAGTCTTTCAGTATATTGCTGCAGTCTTCCTGCATGAGCCCCACATACTGCTCCACCCTGTGGTTGAGCCTTTCATCTGTGGTTATATTGCTGAGGGATACACAGGCTCCGCTCTTGGGATCGACGGTCCCTATGTAGAGCTTTGAGATGCGGGCCAGCACTATGGCTCCAGCGCACATGGAGCAGGGCTCCAGTGTCACGTACATCTCGCATCCCGTAAGGCGCCAGACGCCCAGGTTCCTGCAGGCTTCCCTTATGGCCATCATCTCGGCATGGTTGGTGGGGTCATTGGTCGACTCAGCACAGTTCCTTCCTCTTCCCACTATCTTGCCGTCTTTGACTATGACAGCCCCGACGGGTATCTCCCCTGCTTCTCCTGCAAGGCGGGCCTCCTTCAAGGCTTCCTGCATGAACGATTCATCCATCTGCAGCTCCTGTAAAACGCAAATTTTATATTAACATAAAAGGCATTGTCCATCAATCTTTATATTGACTAAAACCTGTTCCTGGGTGATAATAAAGAGCACGCCTCCATAGTTAAACGGATATAACGGAGGTTTCCTAAACCTTTGTTGGCGGTTCGATTCCACCTGGGGGTACCACATGTCCCGGCTTTTCCAAGCCGGGTTTTTTATTTCGTGGCGACAGGAGGCACGCTGTAGCGCACCTTCAGGTCATCCAGCAATATCATGGAATAGAACTGGGACACACCTCTGAGCTTCTTTATCTCATCAAGGGTCGTCTGAAGAATGCTCTGGTTCTTAGCGCATATCTTTACCAGGTAATCGCACATTCCGGTAACTCTGCTGCAGGACATGATAGAATCATTGGACTCAACATACTTCAGTATCTCCTGTGTCTTGGGATCTCCCGTGACGGAGAACATGACGATAGCTATTATGTTCTTTTCCATCTCTACGGGATCAAGTATGGTCGTATACTGTTTGATGACCCCGCTGGCCTCAAGTTTCTTTACTCTCTCGGACACTGCGGACAGAGAAAGATTGATCCTCTTTGACAGTTCGGAAATGGATATCCTTGCATTTTCCTGCAAGACTTCAAGTAGTTTTTCGTCAATTACGTCAATAGCCATAATATCTCTCCTTTTAAGCAACAAAGTGCGCTTATGGTATCAATTCCAGCAAAAAAAATCAAGCATTATTTTGATAATGCCTGATTTTTTTTTGCAAAACAGTGATCAACAAGCGTCTGCCGCTAACAGATGCGCCTATTTGCCCGCAACTGCCACCCCGGGGATGAGAACTGCCATAGGTCCGTCATAACTCCTGTCCACATAGCGTTCCTTGGAGAAAGTGAGCACTTTCTGAAGTTCAAGAAGGCTTCCGTTCACCGAACCGCCCGTGAGCTCTTCGACGCTGCCGTCCTCTTTGTAAAGAAGTCCGAGCCTTATCTCGCCCTTGAAGTGACCGTCGAAATCATCCATCTGGAAATCGGAGAAACTCACGAGTTCCAAAACACCGGGCTTTCTCATTTCTTTCAAAGGCACGGTCCCGTTTTCGCAGCGCATCTTGCGGTATTCGCCCGTAGGTTCTATACCCAGATACCTGCACATCCTGGTATCCCCGTAGATGAGTTTCAGCTCTCCGTCCTCTATGAGGCATCTTTCCTTCATGGGAATACCTTCGGAGGAATAGGGATCGAGGGGTTCGAAGGAAAGGTTCAGTTTCTCTCCCTGTATATCCTCGCCCTGTACTTTGTCTCCGACTTTCCACTGGGAATATCCCGGATATACCATGCCTGCATAGCTTCTTGCTCCGTAGAGCTCAAAAAGCTCCTCCAGGTTTTCTCCCGTGAGTATTATATCGTAAGTTCCGGCAACCGGAGGCTCGGATGCCCTTGCTCTGAGCCTTACGTCTCTTACGGCTTCCGCTACTTTCTCCTTGATCGCTTCCGCATCGAAACTGTCAAAAGAGAACGACCTGTACTGCTCCACGTCCACGGGACTGATGCACTGGCTGACCAGTTCCCCGTCTATGACATCGGAGTCGAAGCTGACATCGAGGCCGTTGGATGCAGCTATATGAGTATACCTTCTCGTCACGAAGATCTCTGCAGAATTGATGAAGGCATCCTCTGCCGTATCTGCTTCGAACATGGCCTTTGCGAACTCGCAGACCGTGTCTTCGATCTTTTTGCCCGCAAGATCGGATACGTTTTTCTTTCTTTCCTCTTTTACGGGATCCGCCAGTTCATACCAGGGATTCCTGACAAAAGAAGCGGCAAGATATGCGCTCTTCAGGTGGCTGACTATCTCAGCGTCGGTCATGCCCGGAGAAAGGAGGGCGTTGCTCTCCCCTCTGAACTTCATTCCGCCTTCCTCGAAGTCACGGAAAACGGTGACCGAGTACTGGTGCATTTTCTTGATCCTGGGAATATCAAGTTTCTTTTTTATGAAATAGAGTTCGGCCGTCTCTGACACTGATTCGAGAAGCCTCCAGTTTTCTATACCCTCTGTCTTAAGCAGCTTTATTATTCTTTCAAACATTGTGCGCCTCCTTTTTAGCCCAGACGGATCTTTGCCTTGATCCAGGGGCCTCCGTCAGAGACCTTGACCCATTCCTTATGACCTTTGCCGCAGGCTCCGGAACCTCCCAGCTCCACTGTCTCCGACATCATGGATATGGACTTGAGAAGATCCGGCACATAACCCGTGAGAACACAGGGAGAGAATATCCTTCCCGTGAGTTTTCCGTCCTTTATCTCTCTTGCGATGGAAACCATGCACTGAATGCCCCAGTTCTTGGGATCTTCCATACCCGATGAAGGATCCTGAAGCAGCATGCCGTACTTGACCGAGGCGATCATATCCTCGACCTTGTCCTTCCCTCCTTCGAAGAAAGTGTTGGTCATTCTTGTATATACCTTTCTTTCAACGGATTCCCTCCTGCCGTTTCCGGTGGGCTCTACACCCAGTCTTGCGGCGGACACGGCGTCCGCGTAGCCTGAGACCAGTCTTCCTCTATCTATTACCAGAGTGTCGTGGGCAAGTGTACCTTCATCGTCAAAGAAGAAGGAGGCTACCTCCGGACCGCAGGCTGCTCCGTCCCTCATGGTGACAAGATCTGATGCGATCATATCTCCCATGCAATCCTTGGCCATGGCCCTGTCCTTTACGAACATATCCATCTCCACCCCGTGTCCGAAAGCTTCGTGGACTATCATTCCCGTGACCTCAGGGGAGCAGACGCACTCATATTCGCCCGGGATCATCGGTTCGCTGTCCAGAAGATCTATGCAGGTCTTGACGATCTTGGGCCCGTAGCTTTCCATCTCATCGAGGAGTTCGGCGCCGCCGAGGACCGAGAAGCCCTTGTATGCATCCTTGAGTTCCTCTCCCCTGGTCGCCAGGACCACCAAGCCTCCGCAGGTCCACATCACGTTTTCTTCGATATCTTTCTTATCGGAAAGGAAGAGCTTGTTGTAATACTGATATTGCAGGCTTGCCATACAGTCTATGAGCCTTTCGTCAAGAGCCTTAGTCTTTTCCCTGATATCCGAAAGCTTTGCTATGATCTTTTCGTCTCCAAGTTCTTCCGGATGTATCCTGTACTCCGTATTCTTTATGAAACAGGCTTCTTCTTCATCCAGGACCGGGGTGGTATATCTGGCCCATTCCTCCCCCATATTCAGAAGACTGCCTTCAATACAACGCACTATATCTCCAATACCTTCCTCGCTGATCTCATTGCCCGCATACTCGGCATAAGCCCTGCCGTCATACACTCTGGCAACGAAGCCTTTTCTTCCGAACATATTCGCATCAGCGATGGATACGCCCTGAGCACTGACTCTGTAGTTCTGCTGGCGTCCGTCACAGACCAGTACCGATGCATACTCGAACCTTGCGGACAGTTCCTGCTGAAGCCTCCTGAACAGAGCCTTGTTCTCAGCTATGTAATTGCTTCTCGCAACTTCCATATCAAGTTACCTCCTTTTACACAATATATGCTGATTATACCACGTATAATTATGTGTCGAAAAGCATAAAGGGTGATATAATAAATGGATAGAAAAAGAGGTTCAAAATGGATAACATCAGATCTGGCTTTTCCCGTCAATTCGGCTACGAAGCAAACAATGAATATGTGGTATACGGCAGGGCCGAGCTCGCCGGCAACCATACCGATCACCAGCACGGTCTTGTGATAGCGGCAACTATAGACTGCCCCATGAGAGCGGCAGCAGCAGTGAACGGAACGGACACGGTCAACGTCTTTTCCGAAGGATTCGGTCTTGTTTCCGTAAAGCTCGACGCACTGCACCCGCTGAACAAGGAAAAAAACACCACGGCAGCCCTCGTCAGAGGCATGGCCTCAAGATACGAAAAGGTTTCAGGCTTTGACGCATACATAACTTCAGAGATCCCCGGAGGCTCCGGCCTTTCAAGCTCAGCTGCCTTCGAGGTAATGATAGGCAAGATCATCGAGGACCTTTTCGACTGCAAAACAGATCCCACTACCCTCGCCATGAACGCCCAGTACACCGAGAACGTCTTCTTCGGGAAACCCTGCGGACTCATGGACCAGATGGCCTGTGCCTACGGAGGGATAATAAAGATAGACTTCAGGAACCCCATTCCTCTCGTGGAAAGGATAGATTACGATTTCAACGAAAAGGGATACACGCTCTGCATCATAGACAGCCACACGGATCACGCAGATCTCACGAACTACTACGCAGAGATCCCATCAGAACTCACTAAGGTATCCAACTACTTCTATAAAGACAACCTGTCCCAGGTAGACAAGAGACAGTTTTCCAACCAGCTGGCCCAGGTAAGGGAGTATGCAGGCGACAGAGCCGTAATGCGTGCAATGCACGTATTCGATGAGAATTTCAGAGTCGATCAGATGGCTGAAATGCTCAAAAACGACCGGATAGACGAATACCTTAACGCCGTGAACAAGAGCGGCGATTCATCCTGGATGTACCTGCAGAACGTTATACCTTCAGGCGCCATAGCAAAGCAAGGCCTTGCCTTTGCCATCATTACGGCAAAATTCTATTTAAAGGGCAAGGGAGCCTGCAGAGTGATGGGAGGAGGCTTCGGAGGCATGCTCCAGGCCTATGTGCCAAACGGCATGCTGGACCAGTTCATAATAAACATGGACAAGGTCCTGGGAAAGGGCAGCGTGATGCCCACAAGGATAACTAAATACAAATAATCGAAAACCCCGCCTGAGCGGGGTTTTTTGATCAATGTTCTTTCTTGAGAAGATCTCTTATCTCCGTGAGGAGCGCGATATCCGCAGGCGGTTCTTCCGGAGCCGCTGCAGCTGCTTCCTCTTCTTCTTTCTTTACGAGCTTTTCGTCTGCTGCTCTCATCTTGTTCATCGCCTTTACGACGAGGAAGATGACGAAAGCCACGATCAGGAAGTTGACCACTGCCTGGATGAAACTGCCGTAGTTGAGAGTTACTGCCTCTGCGCCGTCTTTGGCTGCCTTGAGGGTGATCTTAAGGTCGGTAAAATTGAGACCGCCTACCAGGACCCCTATGCAGGGCATGATAACATCATTGACAAGAGACGTAACGATAGCCGTGAATGCGCTGCCTGTGACAAGACCGACAGCCATGTCCATAACATTTCCTTTGGAAATGAACTCCTTGAACTCCTTAAACATAATGATTCCTCCGTATATTCAAATATATGCCGATCAATAAAATGTAGCTACAGGATCTTCCGGTTCGTTCGCCGGCATGAGAGCCTTGATTGTAATGACAGGGCCCGGTTTAGGCCCGTAAGCAGGGCTCTTTTTTCTGTGAAGAACGCCCGTGACTCTGACCCAGAGGCCGCCGTCAGGCTTCTTGCCGCTGCATTCGCAGGCAAGTCCGGCCATTCGTATATCTTCCACGCAGCAGGTCATGATCTGCCTGCCTACGACGAAAACTCCTTCGGGAAGCTTTGCGGAATTGCCCGTGAGGGCGACGAACTGGACAGTCTTTCCCTCATAGTCATCCATCTCTTCGGACAGGTCTCTGTAGAAGAGTGCAAAGTCCTGATCCTCGATCTTTATCACGTCTGCCTCCTTGTCGAAGGGCAGCGGATCTTCAATATCATCGACCTCGGCCTCCCCGCCCGGATGCTCGTATACTATGTCCGTCCTTCTGGATGCTCCCCTGACTATCTTATGGAGCTCCATCTTGTCCACGGATCCGTCGAACCTATTGAAGACCACACAGTCGCAGGACTTGAGTTTGTCGTAGGTGTAATTCCTCATGTTCGCGTTGTAGTTAAGATATGTGGTGCTGTCCGCAAAGGAGAACTCCTGATAGACCACCCAGTTTTCCGGCATGGCGGCAAAGAGGGGATCCAGCATCCACATACCGTTGTACTCTATAAGGACTCTTTCGGCACGGTATTTCTTAACCAGATTTGCCAGGTTAACGGGATTGATGAGTCTCTCGTCGTCTATGTATTCGAAAAACACATTGTGTCCCGAGAAACGGTCCGGATCGTACTCCTCAAGGCCTTCTTCACACACCAGCACAAGGGTCCTTTCGCCTGCATTGAAACGGGGATCCTCTAAAGTTCCCTGTATGAAAGTTGTCTTTCCCGATTCAAGAAATCCTGTAAAAAGATATACCGGTATCTCTTTTGCCATCTTTTATGCCTCAAACAATTCTTCGACTTTGTCGGTCTTCAGCTCTGCGCCTATGACGCACAGAAGCCCTGTGGGAGCAGCTGCGCCCTTTCTGACTTCTGCCTCGCCCGGCGTATAGTCGAAGTGTATCCATCCGCCTTCCGTGCAGGCCACGATACCCTTTGCACGTACGACCATTCCGTATTTGTCCGTATCATCAAGGGCTGTAAGCTTTGCCTTGATATCCTCTTCCGAATATGCCTTTGCAGTCTCCTTGCCCCAGCTGGTGAACACCTCGTCAGCATCGTGATCACCGTGGTGATGATGGTGATGGTGATGCCCGCAGCAGCATTCATCGTCGTCATCATCGTCGTCATGGTGATGGTGGTGATTGTGCTCGTGCTCCTCTTCTTCATCGTCATCATCGTCATGGTGATGATGACCGCAGCAGCATTCATCGTCATCATCGTCGTCATCATCGTTATGGTGATGGTGGTGATGATGCTCGTGCTCCTCTTCCTCAGCATCTTCCCTTATGTGCTCCTGTATCAGGGACTCGAGTTCCTTGGAGAGAGAATACTCGCCGTCCACGACTTCGAGGATCTGCTTACCGGAGAGTTCATCCCAGGGCGCTGTCAGTATCACTGCATTCGGATTGAGGAGCCTTATCATGTTGACGACTTCCTCAACAAGCTTATTGTCGCACATCTGAACTCTCGAAAGAGCCACGCAGTTGGCAGTCGCCACCTGATCGTTGAAGAACTCTCCGAAGTTCTTTATGTACATCTTGGCCTTCTTGCAGTCCACGACGGTCGTCATCCCGCCGAGTCTGAACCTGCCTTCGCCGGCTGCCATAACGGCTGCCGCGACTTCTGACAGTTTGCCGACGCCTGATGGTTCTATAACGATCCTGTCAGGATGGTACTGTTCGTCAACCATGAGGAGAGCCTTCTTGAAGTCCCCCGTAAGGCTGCAGCATATACATCCGGAGTTGATCTCGTTTATCACCACGCCTGCATCTTTTAAGAAGCCGCCGTCTATGCCTATTTCGCCGAATTCGTTTTCTATGAGGACGATCTTCTGTCCCGCATAACCTTCAGCTATGAGTTTTTTTATGAGTGTGGTCTTTCCTGCTCCCAGGAAACCGGAATAAATATCGATCTGTGTCATTTCTTCCTCCTTTTTCCTATCATATCAGTATATCACAAATGATCCTGAAGGATTAAACATACTTCTTGATGGTTATGAAAATACGGTCTTTTTTTGAAGTCCCTCCGATCTTTTCCAGTACGCACTTCCCCTTCCCTCTCAGGACCACCACATCGCCTTCAGACAATTCCTTGTCGGGTTTCAAGCATTCGGCATTGTTGACGAACACCAGACCCTGCCTTACGGCTTCCTGGGCTTTGGCCCTGGAGCTCCTGTATGCAGAAGAAAGGAATGCATCCAGCCTTAAAGATGCAAGAGTATCGGTGATCTCCTCGGTCCTGACTTCTGAAAGATTTATCTCCTCTACGGGGACTGCCGACAGCGACAGCTCGGTCCTTCCGGCCTTGAAATAGTTTGCAAGGAGGAACTCCTCCAGCTCCCTGTCTATAATTATATCAGCGCCTGACGAGTATACTATTATGTCCCCTATCTTGGCTCTTGAAAGGCCCAGTCCCAGTATGGAGCCGAGGTAATCCCTGTGCGTCAGGACTTTCCCGCCCTGCTTGTGGCTGACTCTCAATATCTCTATGGGCGACATACCGTAGAAATCATCTTTTTCAGCCCAGTCCGGAAGGAACACGGCTATTCTTCTCTCGCTGGTATCATATCCCCCTTCGAAAAAATATTTCGCTCCGTAAAATTTCAGTTCTTTCTCGAGGATCCCCTGCATGCGCATGTCAAGGAAGTCCGTATAGCTTATGCGATCTTCCCTGCGGCACTCCTCCAGAGCGTCAAGAGCTTTAGCAAGTATTATCTTGTCTTCCTTGTTATCGTCGTACATATCTAAAAAAGCATACCGGCAGAGGGCTCTGCCGGCATCATATCTGCAGTATATCTTTCTGTTTAATTAAGACCAGGGCGCCTGTTCTGACATGGGCAGCTCGATCTCTATGTTGTTTTCAAGATCAGCAAGTCTCCAGTAACCGTCATCTTCAAGGCGCATGACAAGGCAGAGCTCTATGGGAGATCTGTCTGTTCCGTCCCAGCGTATGACATCATAGTCAAAAGCCACGTTGATCATGGCATATCCGTCGCCGACTATCACGGGGTCCGACATCCTGAGGTTGTTTACCTGTGTATAATCATGATATCCGAACCAGGTCATATCCATGCCGTAAAGGACTTCCCTTAAAGGTGAGCCGTAGACTATATAGGGATCGAGAGTCCAGAAACTGTAGTCGTTGCTCATGAAAAGAGCGTATTTATTGGACAGTTCGGCAGCTCTTGCCCTTATGCCGGGAACCGAATCGCCCGAGTAGAAATCAACGGCAAAAAGCGAACCGTCCGCAAGAGGGACCATTGGAAGGATCTTGCCGTTTCTGCTCACAACTATCTCAGATGCATTGTATATCCAGTTGATATCTGCCAGTTTATATCCTCTCACAGGGAACCCGTAGGCTCTCAATTTACCGGTCTCAGCCAGGGAGTAAGCGGAAGCAAGGGAAATATCCACGGCTTCCCCGCCTACTATGAGCTCGTAGCCGTCCGGTATAATGACCTTGAAATGAAGAAGGCTCTTAACATCTTTCCTCTCAAAGAGGGCAAGGCCCAGAAGGCCTGACTTGACCTTAGCCAAGATGACTTTGGCAACGGGCTTTCCTTCCGATTTGAGCACGTACTCGAAGTCCCCCTCATCGTTGACCTTTGGGATGAGCACGGTCTCAAGCTCAAGGCCGGTCTCTTCCGAGAGCTCATCACAGGCCTGTGCGACCAAAGTGGCTGCAGATGACTTCTGATACTCAACGCATTTGTTCCATACCCAGATAAGACCGCCGATTATGGCAAGAAGCAAGACAAGCACGAAAATACGGTAGGCTATCCTGCCCTTGTTCTTCTTTTTTGGCTTCGGCGCTTCAGCACTTTTTAAAGGCTCATCGCCTGCCTCTTCATCATCATAAAAGAAGATCGGCGATGCGTCCTCTATATGCTCTGCCTCTAAATTGTAATTATCTCTGTTATCCATATGTTATCTCTTACGCACCAGGAATGCGGTAGGAAGCTCTCTTTCGCCGTTCAGTGAAGCGGTATTGGTTATTATCTCTCCGTTGTATACCATGGAGCTGCTGTTGCCGCCGTCCAGGTTTGCCGCATTGACAGCGCCGTACTGCTGCATGACTCCGATGAGGTCGTAATAGCTGGCACCTATGCTGCTTGGCTGCCTTCCGTCTACCACCAGAAGGAGAACCGCTCCGTCTGCCCTCTGGCCGATGGCCGTACGGGGATTGAGTCCTCCGCCGTTGCCCACATCGACTGCTTCACCGTTGATTATGAGGGCAGGCCCCCACTCCACAGCATCTCTTATGCCTCTTTCTATGGCTTCTATGCCTGTCATGTATCCGACGACCAGCTTGTTGTTGTTATCGAATCCGATGACCTGGTATGAAGCGTACTGATCTCCGTTTTTCCACTGTCCCTTGGACATCACAATACCAAGAGGCATGGCTCCGCTTCCGAGTCCGTTTATATCCAGAAATCCCCCGCCGTTGATACCCGCAATGGCATCTTCGGATCTTACCATATCGCTCACCATCATGCCCCATTCAGCATAGTAGTTGGGGATGTCGTAAACGTAGACCCTTGAGGGATCGTTGACTATCATCATCTTTCCGTTGAAGGTCGATCCGTGGACATCCTCCACTATTATGGCGTCCATGTCCATGGTATCGTCGATCTCCACCAGGTCTCCGTCTGTGATGAGATCCTGGTCTTTTGCCGTATTGTCCTCCATGATCTTTGCCACAGTTTCCTTGGAAAGGAACAGTTTAGCCAGAGGCTTAGCAGCAGAACTCTGCTGCACCGTGACAACGAACAGATCCCTTATCTCCTCCGAAGGCCCTCTTTCAAAGATGTAAATAGAGCCTATGACAAATATCAGTACGGCTGCAAGGAGAGTGAAGAACACCTTGAAAAACCCGCCTATGATACGAAGAGCTTTGCTTTTTTTCTTCTTTACTTTTTTGCTCATTTATCCTCTATTTGAAACTCCTTCTCACAGTATCTTTTTTGAATGCTTCCATATGCCGGTCATGGTAAGCGAAACGTTTTTTCGCGATCCTGTTGTAAACAAGAGCACCCGCAATGAGAGTCGCCAGCCATGAAATGGGGTAAGCTGAATAAAGCACGTAAAGGTTATGGAACTGAGGAAGCTGGAATATGGTGTAGATCATAAGTATCCTCACCCCGCAGATCCCGACTATGGAGATGATGGCCGGAGGTGTGGATGATCCTATCCCTCTGAGACATGCTGCCGTAACGTCATAAAGACCGTTCACGAAAGCAAAGGTGCATATGAAGAGGAGCTTTATGATCCCGGCTTCTATGGCTTCCGGTGAATCCGTTATATATATGCCGAGAAGCTGTTCTTTGAAGAACATTATGATGGCTGCCGAAACCAGGCCGAAAAGTCCGGAGTAAAGCATGGAAACTTTTCTCACCTGCTTTAACCTGTCGTACTTCTGGGCTCCGTAATTCTGACCTGCGAAATTGACAGTAGCCTGGGACACACCGGCAAGGAGCACATACTGGAAGCCGTTTATGCTCTGGGCTGCCGAGGATCCCGACATAACTGCAGTGCCGAAGCTGTTTATCGAGCTCTGGATGATTATGTTTGAAATGGAGAACATGGACTGCTGAAGTCCGGCGGGGAATCCTATCCTCATTATCCTCAGACAGTCCTCTTTGTAGAACTTTATATACTTGAACTGAAGTCTGCAGCAGTTGGTGAGTTTCGTAAGGCGTCTGACCGTAAGGAATCCGGAAAGAATGGTGGTAATGGCTGTTGCAAGAGCGACCCCCGCAACGTTCAGATTGAAAAACACCACGAATATGACATTCAGGATGACGTTGAGCACTCCTGATATGGTGAGATAGACAAGAGGTCTTCTCGTATCTCCGTTTGCCTTGAGGATCGCAGAAGAATAGTTGTAGATGAGACTACCCGGCACCCCTATGAACGTGATGCGAAGATAGGTAACAGCATAACCTATTATCTCCTCCGGAGTACCCATGGCAGCAAGCATCGGGCGCGCGAAAATGCATCCGAACACGGCTACCAGAAGACCGCACACAAGGGCAAGAGGCAGGCATGTATGCACCGCTCTGTTGACCTTTTTCCAGTTATCTTCTCCAAGGCCCGTGGAAACAACTACACTGACGCCTATGGAAAAGCCCATAAAGAAATTGAGCACAAGGGTATTGAGGGGCCCGCAGGCACCGACGGCGCCTAAGAAACTGCTTCCGCAGAATTTCCCGACGACAATAAGGTCCGCAGCATTGAATAAAAGCTGCAGGAACCCCGATGCCATAAGGGGGAGCGCATAAACTATTATGCTCCTATACAGATTTCCGTTGAGCATGTCAACGTTTTTATTATCGTTTCTCAATTCCCGGTCTTAATTTCTTATCGTTTGCTGACTATAACAATATATGATAACACTTTTTTCAATGCAGCGGAAGAAAAAAGAGAAAAAGGAGCGGTGAGCACGTCACCGTTCCCCTCATTTACCGATCCTTACTGCTGCTGAGGCCGAGTGCCCCCGCCGGGGAAGCCCCCGTTAGCTCCGGGGCCTCCGCCCGGGAAGCCTTCCCCGCCCTGGCCGGGTCCGAAACCTCCCTGACCGTTACCATCGGGAAATCCTCCCTGACCGCTTCCGTTCATATCCATTCCGAGCAGACCAAGCACATCTTCCAGAGTAGCGTCGTCAGGAAGCTCTGAGACTTTCTGTTTGAACTCCTTCATATCGAAGTCCTGCCCGAAGCCCATGCCTCCGGGGCCCATATTCTGTCCGCCCTGGCCGGGCATACCGGGAAATCCTCCCTGGCCTCCGGGTCCGAAAGACTGTCCGCCGAGAGAATTACCCTGATCACCTTTTTCAAGCTCCAGGGCCGTTCCGTCTACCGTTACCTCTCCGCCTCTGTAGTATATACCCATTTCAGAGTCGAAGGCATTGTCCGGTACGCGTATGTTGCTGACCGATACCTTTCCTCCGTTTATGACTATGAATCCGTTGGAATCGACTCCGTCTCCTTCAGCTCCCTGGGCTGCATTGATCGTCACTTCTCCTCCGTTGAAGTACACTACAGATACGTAGTCCTCGTTAACGTTCACTCCGTCGTCCTGGGAATTTACAGTTATCTTTCCTCCGCCGAATGCCAGATGGAGTTCGCTGTCTATCCCTTCGAAACCGCCCGTTACGGAAAGAGTGCCAGTGCCTTCCTCTTCGCCTTCAATTACCATGGACACATATGAGTAAAGGGCTCCGTCGGTCTTCCTCTGCTTCTTCTGGACCTTTACGGTTGACTCATCGTTTTCGTCCTTGTACTTGGTCTTTAGCATCCTGAAGACGTTCGTGCCGCTTACGCTGTTCTCCGTCCCGTCGGCCACGATTATCTTTGCTCCGGCGCCTGAGATATCTATGTCAGCGTATGAGTTGGCCCGTTCTTCCCAGGCGTTGTCGCACTCATAAACGCTGTAAAAGACTATTCCCGGAGCTACGCTGCACTCGATATCCACACCTGCAAGGACCAGCGTCACCTTTGCGCTTTCATCCGCAAAAGTATCATCGCTGTCTCCCAGGTCCACCCAGATCTGGCCGTCCCATTCACCTTTGAGGATATAGGTTCCAGCCTTTGTGATGTGGAGCACCTTGTTTTCAGCCGCTTCCTCTTCCTTGTGCATCATGTATGACGGGAAGCTGTTTCCCAGCACCGGGAGGGTGGCGAAGATGTACTTTTCGTTCTCACCGTCGGTATAGTAGTATGCGTACTCCCTTTCACCGTCATAGTTTACGAGTTTGAATCCGCTCTCATCAAGCTTAGGATAATAGTAAAGCTCGTGGTCTATATATACCGCAGCGTCAGTATCGGGCTTAGTCCCCGTATAATATTCCGCAGGAGAGTTCTTCACCTCGTCGTGTGCAACGGAAGGATCGACGTGCCAGGTATAGTCGTACTCCTTTACTTGCACACCGTCTATCTTTGCTCCCGATGCGCTAAGGGTTATGAATTTGGCTCCGGGATAATCACCTCGTATCTCCGATGTATCCGTCTTGCCTGTGCAGGCTGCCAACGATACCGCAAAAGCAAATATCAAAGCCAGCGCAAATAGTTTCTTTCCTTTCATTTTTCCCTCCATAGACGTTGCACATCACATGCAAATATTTTCGAAAAAAGGATACTGCGTACATTTGTGATTAATGTGAAGAAAGAGCAGCGAAAAATATAAAAGGGGATCTGCGTAATCGCATATCCCCGTATGTATTCGTGGAGTCTTCATTCCACTGTGATTTTTATAGCCCATGAACTGACGCTGCCGTCAGCATTTCTGAAGTGGACATAGTAATCGCCCGCAGGCGTATCGGATGCCACCTGGAATCTTGCGTAATACTCTGTCACAGGCACCCAGTTGAAATGGCTGTCACCAATAAAGGAACAGGTATCCGTAATATATGTTCTGGTGGAAAGGCCGTCCTTAGTGTAGGTATTTTCCAGCACTGACAGTTCATCCTGGTTGCCGGCTTTTATGGTAAGGCCCTCCTCACGGAGATCCCGTCCCCCGCAATACACTGAGACGCTCTTCCCATATGCATACACAAAAAGGGTAGCCTGATAATCGTATGCATCGTTTGCATGTATCAACGCATACCCTACCCTGTAGGGAGTGATGATACCGTTGCCGTCCACAGAGATAAGTTCCGGATCGCTGGAGGTCCATGTTATGGTCTTGTCAGCTACCGAATCGTTTTTGAAGCGGAGCTCATTAGCTGCGTTGAAGGATTCCCCCGCATTGTAATCAAGGTACACGCTGTCGACGGGGAAATATATACCGTTTTCTGTGATGCCCCCGGCTCCGCCGCTATCACCGCTTCCGCCGCTTCCACCGCTTCCTCCGTCTCCGCTGCTTTCACTGCTTCCACTTTGCGACTGGCCGTTGCTGCCAGGATCTGCCCATACGGCTTTCAGAGTTATATCCTCGTTTACTGCTGTTCCGAATTCATATTGCGATCCGTTCAGGGTCCACTTGTCGAAGATATATCCCGTTTTCTTCGGAGTGTCCGGTTTGACGACAGCGCTGCCTTTTGTTATGACCTGGGCTTCTATTTCGCTGCCCCCGTCAGTATCAAAACTGACAGTAACTGTGTCTTTCTCCCCTTTCCCGCAGGAAGTAAGAGCAAACACCATAGTCAAAGCAATCAATATGGCTAAAACTTTTTTCATAGCGTACCTCCTTTTTTGGTCCTGACGCCTCTTTATTATATATTTAAGTATATCATTTTCCGATGGAAAAAGTAAAACGGCGCAACTGCGCCGCTTATTCATATCGCTGTAGGCACTGCTCCTTCGGGAATGGGGCAGGTGTATTCCTTTCCTTCCATTCTCTTTGCAAACTCTTCCTTTGCAGCTGAAAGTATTTCCGGCTTTTCAAAGAGATCTATGGCTGCACAGGCCAGCACCTTTGAAGCCTGCACCGTGCCCTTGTCGCCAACGGTGCTTCCTCCGAAGGATACGTTCTGCCAGGAATGTCCCGGTGCGTCCGCAGCGAAACACACTGTGTTGAACTGCACCGCCGGAGTCTCCCAGCTCACGTCTCCCACGTCGGTAGAACCCGGGTGGAACTCATCTCCGCTGTAGAAAGGCATGACGAAATCGTAAAGCCCTTCGGAACAGCACTTTACCAGCTCCTTCACCTTTTCCGCTATATCCTTGTCGTACTGGGCTCCCATACCGGGGAGTTTCCCGTTCTTTTCGTATGTCCCATATACCTTAGCTGCGAAATCCAGTTCTTCCCTCGTGTGTTCCGGCAGCGGAACATACTGAAGATTCTCGTGCATTAGCTTTTCGAGGACCGTGTTGGGAACGGTGTTGGCAGTTCCGTCTATAAACTGTCTCTCATAGGTGGTTTCCGTCATCATGGCGGCGCCTTCGGCTATCTTGTCAACCCTTGCCTGAAGAGCGACCGAATCGGCTACGTCCACGCTCCTTACCATGTACAGAACTGAGGCTTCAGACTGCACCACATTGGGCGATACCCCTCCGCCGTCTATGATTGCATAGTGTACGCGGCAGTCGGACGGCATGTGCTCCCTTAAAAACTGCACCCCTATGTTGAGGAGCTCCACGGCATCAAGTGCCGATCTTCCCATCTCGGGATTGCCCGCTGCATGGGCAGCAACTCCTTTGTATTTGTAAAGCACCTGTATGGAAGAATTGCATG
>CAYUGP010000003.1:0-8871 GCA_964444315.1 uncultured Oscillospiraceae bacterium
TATGATCCGCCTCCCCGTTCATCTCCAGTATCTTTAGTCCTCTTTCCTTAAATATGTCCCTTATGATGCTGTAGACAAGAGCCTTGACAGGCCCTGTAAGAACGGGATGTCTGTATTTGGTCACAAGTACCATGTGATACTGCAAGAGAAAACAGCTGTGACGGTTTGTATAATAGCTTTGCCCTTTGACCTTCTTAAACATATGTTCGTTTATGCTGTACATCCGATATTGAATATGGTATGATCATATCAGATAAAACAAGCTGTTTCAAGGAGTATTATCCATATCATGTACTGTGTAGGAAGGAACATCGTCGACAAGAATAAGGATCCCCAGCTTTACAAAACACTGGACTTGTTTTCACGTCTTGCCAAAAATCTTTCCAATGCAGCCATATTCCGCTTAAGACAGAACTTCACTTCAAGGGGAAAAGAAGCGCTTTCGCCAAACGAAAAAGAAGTACTGTCCGAGATAGACCTTGTCATCAATACTTTAGGAAAGCCAAGGCCCAAAGCAGTGATATCCTATCCCTTCCTTGAGAAGATGATGCGCCTTTCGGAAAACCCTGACTTCTTCTCAGGTCTTCCCATGCAGACTGCTCAGTACATTCTTAAAGATAAAGTAAATGACTTTAAGAACTGGCTTTCTGCTTTAAGGTCATACAAGGCCGAGCTTAAAGGGTTTTTGGGGAAACCTAAAATGCCCGGATATTCACGCAGTGAGCAGCGCTTCTTTACCATCACCAATCAGGACTGTGTGATATACCGCAGTGACGGTCATACTTATCTTAAGTTCCCTAAAACAAAAGCAAGGCTCCGGATACAGGACATCCCCGAAGATGCAAGACTGAAGGAAGTGAAAGTGCTTCCATATTACGGCACTTTTGAGATCCTGTATACCTATGAGACATACGGCGAAACGCCTGCGCAAGAGCTCTTCAATAGCGCCGGAATGGATATCGGAGTAGACAACATCGCAGCTATAGCGGTGAGCAACGGATCATCCCTGCTCATCAAGGGCGGTGCTTTCAAATCCGAGAACCGATGGTTCAACATGCAAAAAGCAAGGTATACCTCCATCCTTACAAAAGGTCATGAAACAAAGCATGTTCCTTCCACAAGGATGCTTTGCGCACTTTCAAAGAACAGATACCAATTTCTCCTTGATGCATGCCATCAGGTATCCGGCCGCATCGTTTCATATTGCCTTGAACAAAGAGTCTCGACTCTGTATATAGGCAGGAACAGGTTCTGGAAGCAGAGGAGCAATATGGGCAAAGCAAACAACCAAAGCTTCGCTTCCATACCTTTCGATATGCTCAAAAGGCAGATCGTATACAAAGCCGAAAGGAATGGCATCAGAGTCATATTTCAGGAAGAGTCATATACTTCAAAAGCATCTTTCCTTGATAATGACTATATCCCTACTTTCGGAATCGACGATGACAACGCACTGTTCTCCGGTGTGCGCATAAAACGCGGACTCTACAAAACCTTGGATGGTACTCTCGTAAATGCAGACGTCAACGCTGCTGCAAACATTTTAAAAAAGGCCTCGCAGGATGCCTTTAAGGAAGGTATTGATACTGACTTCCTTAAAAACCCTCAGGTGATGTATTTCACTGACCTGCATAAAAGTAATGCTGTGATAGGCATATCGGCTGCGTGAACAGCCTTGGTCGGCACGGACAGCCACTTTTGTGGTTAGAAATACGTAAGTGTCTTATGGCCGCCAAAAGATACCACTTCCTTAGGAGCAACTGCACCGCATCGGAGTGGAGTCTTCATTCCTGATCCTGCCAGACGGGAAGATCCATATCCGGTTCCCAATCGTAGGTACTTACAGTCTGCCACTGAAGGATCTCATACTCCGTACCCTCTACCCTGACTCTTACCTTAAGCATCTGGGTGTCGGAAACGGTACAGCTGTACTCATATGCTCCGTCTGCAAAAGCGACTCCTTCGGGAACAGATCCTCCTCTTATTTTAGCCAAAATCTCATTCGCTTCATAGTCCGCATCATAATATGCCGTCAGTGCCTTGGCGTTCTCTTCCGCTATCCTGTGGTCCGCAGAAACTGTGCTCATGGACAGAAGAGCAAATACCGTCAGGCAGAGCACGCAGAATATGACCAGCAGAGAAGACGCTCCCGTTATGGCTGGGAAGGAGTTTTCATTCTTTTCTCTCATCTCTTCCATCATGGCTCATCCTCCTGCCAGGCGGCATTTATACGGCAAAGGACCGTATCGTCTTCAGCGTTCATGACCGTGATCAGGGTCTTCCCGAGAAGAGGACCGCTGTCCTGATCGGGCTCGAGAAGCACTAAATACTTAAGACCTGTCACGCCGTATGCCCCGTTATACTCTGCATGTTCGCAGTCTTTCCAATCCTCATTGAGCATGACTGGGGTGCCTTCATTGTATGTGCAGCCCATTTCACTGAAAGCCTTTGCGGCGTCGCCCTCGTAATATTTGAGAAGTTCTGCCGTGTTCTGTGCAAAGGCCAGAGCCTCGGCTTTCATCCTGTCCTCCTTTGACAGCTTGCCCGAATAGACAAAGGCTCTCAGGCAAAGAGCAGCGGCAAGCGCCAGGACCATTATCATTATGAGCATTTCAAGGAGCGTAAGAGACGTTCTGTTTTTCATCTTTTACCTCCTTTCATATCGAAGAACCGTATATCTTCTTTTCCGCCGGAGACTATGCGGACCTTCAGAAGGCCACCGCCTTGCGTAAAGCTGAGTTCTTCTGCTCTTGCTATCTTTTCTCCGTCGTCAGGAGTGAAGTTGTATCCCGCATCGGAATAAAGCTCCCTGATCCATCCGTCGTAGTACCATACCCTGGTGATATGGGGCTCTCCGTTCTCCGTACTGTCCACACAAAGCACGCTGACTCCGCCTTCTTCCGTAAGGCGCACGGCATCCCTTGTCTCAGCCTGGAATATCTTGTTGGAAATGAAGAGCTCCAGTATCTGCTCCTGCTGAGATGCACGGTCCTTTTCAGTTATGTTCTTGTATGTGCCGGCTCCCGACAGGAGCAGGGAAAGAACAGCCGCCGAAAAAACGCAGAGTATCAGCAGCACGGCCAGGATATCGAATTTGTGTCCTCTGCTGCTATTCATGCTTCACCACCACATCTATCTGCGGCATGAGATTCTCGGCAAAGACCTCATAAAACACCGCAAAATTATCTCTGTCTATCTGTATGCCGTATCTTGAAGTAATGTAGTCAAGATCCGGGGGATAATATCCTTGGGACGCATAGCAAGACAGAGCCGCCCTTCTGAGAGCGTCTTCGAGATGCTGCCTCTCCTCAGCCTTGCTGCTTCCTGAGAGATTCCCGACCGAAGTAAGGGTGATCAGGAGCATGGCCGCAGCAAGGATAAACGGGAGCAGAGTCTTAAGAATATCCTTGAATACTTTCATTTTTTAACCTATAGCCGCCATTATGTTCATGAGCGGAAGCATGACGCAAAGAAGTATGAGGCCAACAAGCACGCAGCTTATGATGACTATGGCCGGTTCCACGCGGCTCACCGCCTGCCTTATGGATCTTTCGCCCTTGAAAGAAAGCCTTTCCGATATCTCTCTTATGCTCCTGTCTCCTGAGCCGCTCTTTAGTGCAGTGGAAAAGAGCCTTGCTTCTGACGACGGCAAAAGCCGGGTCTTCGCAAGAGCATCGGGCAGAGAAGTCCCTGATGACACCAGGTCGAAAGCTTCGTCGCAGCGCTCTTTTGCCGCAGGTATATCGGAAAGGACCTTGCCTGCGAGCTCAATAGCCTCCTCTGTGGGCATTCCGGAAGAAAGACCCATGGAGAAAGCCTGAGCGAAATGAGCAGATGAAACTTCCCAGGAAAGGCCTTTTCCTCCGTGCTTCTTTCTCCACAAGAGAACGACTTTGCTTCTGAAACCTTCAGAGCTCGAGAAGAGCAGTATGAAGACGACAGCCGCGAGCAGGACCGCTGCAAGAAGAGGCATCACCTTGGAAAGAGCTCCGCCCAAAGAGAGCAGCCCTCCTGCGACTCCGCTCAGGCCCGAGCCCAGCTGTTTGTAAACCTCGTCGAAAATGGGAAGTACCTTTACAAGAAGCACCCCTATTACAAGAAGCATCACGACCAGAAGTATGGAGGGGTATACAAGTGCATCCCTTATCTGCTGGCTGAGGCGTGACTGGCCGTAATAGTAATCAGACAAAGATCTGAGAGATTCCTCCGTATGACCTGTCTTTTCCCCTACCTTCAGCAAAGTGGACAGGTATTTCGGGAAAGAGTCATCCTTCTCGAACAGATCGGAAAGATTTGTCCCCATATCAGCCTCATCCGCCATTGCTTTGAGCCTCTCCGAAAGGGCTTTGTTTTCCACGTCCTCGGAAAGGACCGACAGAGCATCTGCGCTTCCCGTGCCTGAATGGATAAGCAGCGCCAGTTCGGCACACAGCGAACCTATCTCCTCGTAACTCAGTTTAAGCTTTTCCATAATATCAGTTCCTCAATAAAAATACTTTTCAGTGTAATTGCTTCCGTCACCTATATATTTGTCTATATCTATACGGTTTTTCCCCGTGGATGCGAATGTCGGATCCATGCGCATCCAGGAATGCCCGTCAAAATATACCGCTTTTTCTATCCAGCCTTCCGTGTCCGACCACACGCTTATCCAGGCATGATATGCGTCACCTGCATAACCTACCACCAGCTTGCAGGGTACACCCTGGCTTCTGAGCATGGCTGTCATGATCGAAGCATAGTCAAAGCAGATGCCTTTTTTCTTAGCAAGGACTTCATCGAGTACCGGCAGATAGCCTGTCTGGACGCTCTCTGCCAGAGCCTTGTCATACTTGAAGTTCTTTATGACAAAATCATATACTGCCGCCACTTTCGAAAGAGCATCGGATTTTCCCGCAGTGAGCTCAGATGCTTTTCTCAAAGTCTTGGAAGCCCCGGCATAATCCACATACTGATTGGGCCTTAAGAAAGGCGCGAACTCATTTGACAGAGCCGCCGTAAAGCTGGCAGACAGAACTGCCGAGTACTTGCTTCCCTCTATGTTTTCATACACTATGGCTTTGTATGTATCGCTGCCGTTTCCAAGAGGAAGAACAGCCCATTCTCCCGGTTTCAGTACAAAGGTATAAGTGTCGAGAGAATACTTCAGCTGGCACCTCAGACTCTTGTCCGTTTCGGCCTTGTATTTGACCATGACGTAGCCGTCGGAGATATTGGAATAATCTATGACGGCTTTTTCATTCTCCTCGGCCCATATCCCTGGTGCCTCGGGGATAAGGACTATGGGCGCTGATGCCTCAGAAGATCCGTCGCCGGAAGGTTCATTGTCCCCCGAAGAGTTTCCGCATGCACAGAATACCAAAAGAGACAGCATCAGCAGGATAAAGGCTGTCTTCTTGAATATATTTATTTGCAGCGCTTGCAGTCTCATTGGCCGGATCTTATTCTTCCGTGATCTCCTTGAGAGCCTTCAGACCATCGCGTACCTTTTCCACCTGCTCTTTGCAGTCGCAGGGCTCGAGAGGACGGAGCAGCTCCGTAAGTTCGGAGGCAGCATCGAAAAGAGGCGTGAGCCCCAGGTTTCCGGCAACGCCCTTGATGGCATGAGCGGCATCGAAAATAGCTTTCCAATCCGAAGCTTCGAAAGCATCGTCGAGCTTTCTGAAATTATCATCAGCCAAAGCCATATTTACGAGCTTGAAGTAAAAGGTCTCATTTCCCATACAGCGCTTGAGCGCTTCTTCCGTATTGGCTCCGTACTCTTTGAGTTTATCTATACTAAGCATTTCTTTCCTCCTTCATAAGTGCCTCGAACTGATCCACCGGGACCGGTTTGGCAAAATAGTAACCCTGGATGATGTCGCACCCCAGCTCCTTTAGAAACTTGTACTGGCTTTCAGTTTCCACTCCCTCAGCCACAACGGGAACCTGCAGATGCGCTGCTATATCCATCATGAGTTTGAGCATAAATGCACTTTTGCCGTCATCCTTCATTCCCTGTATGAACTTCATGTCCAGTTTCAGATAATCGATGGGGAGCATAGCGAGCATATTGAGCGATGAATAGCCTGACCCGAAATCATCCATCTCTATCCTGAAACCGTGAGAACGAAGTTCATTCACTGTCTTTATGAGCTGCTCGGAGTCCTCCGTATATGCGGACTCCGTTATCTCCAGAAGTATATCTTCATCGCTGAGACCGAATTCATCAAGGAGGTCCACAAAGAACTGGCAAAGGTCGTTTTCGAACATATCAAGGCGCGACACGTTGACAGATACAGGTAGTGAATATCCCAGTTCATCCTTCCACTTTCTTATCTGAGATGCAACTGACCTGAAAATGTAACGGTCCAGTTTCTGAATGAGGCCGTTGCTCTCAAACAGGCTGATGAAACTTCCGGGGCTAATGAAACCCCTCTCGGGATGTATCCACCTTATGAGCGCCTCTGCACTGGAAAGCCTGGGCTTTTCCCCCTGGATGGCATATTTCCCCTGATAGTATACATGGAACTGTCCTGCCTGAAGGGATTTTTCCATGCTGTTTATGAGGTACTCTGCCAGCAGTTCCGCTTCGTGAGCCTCACGGTTATAGTAAGCTACATATCTGTTGTAGTTGTTTCTTAGAGTATTGCAGGCTGAAAGAGCATCTTCGAAGCGCTTTTCAACGTCTATCTTTTCGTTGGTATAGTCATATATACCCATTCTGAGCCAGATGCTCGTCCTCTCCATATGGTGCCGCACACTTTCACCCATCTTGTGGAGAAGCTCTTCGGAATCGTCCTGATGACGTATATACAGATAGAAGTCGTCTGCGTCAGCCCTTGCAGCTATACCTTCGATCTGGGAAAGCAGGTCCCTTATGCTGTCGGCAACAGCCACGAGGACTTCATCTCCGTACTCCCTTCCGTGAAGCTCGTTGACCAGTCTGAAATGGTTCACGTTGACAACGACGGCGTCCATATCCCACTCCGGATGGTGCACGTCGATCTCATGAGCATACTCGAAGAAATACTCGTCATTGTAGAGCTTCGTGAGAGGATCTCTTTCCGTTATCTGGATGATATGAGTGACCTCCGATAGCTCTATGGCCTTGTTGACCCTTGCCTTTATTACTTCAGGCAGTTCGAAAGGTTTCGAAATGAAGTCAGAGGCTCCCAGTTTGAGACAGTCCACTTCTGCGCTTTTTTCCGAAGTCAGGACTATTGCCGGGATATGCGATGTCCTAGCATCCTCCTTCATTCGTTCAAGGATCTCGAAGCCGGTAAGACCCGGCATCATTAGATCGAGAAGGGCAATTGAAAGAGTCTCAGAATTCTCCTTGATCTTGTCAAGAGCTTCCTGCCCGTCGCTTGCACAGATGATATCGTATTCATCCTCGAGCATATTGCGGAGGATCTCGCGGTTGATGATATCATCATCCGCGATCAATACCTGTCTGTACATATTCCTTTGGTATTTTCTTTTGCTGGTCATATATGTCTCCCCGCTGTATATCATGCACCTTCCCGGTGGCTATAAAATGCAAATCCGTTTCTTCCTTTTTCCTTTACCTCATAAAGAGCCTTGTCTGCGTCCTCGAAGATGCTCCCCTGGGGATCTTCCCTGTCTGAGAATGCGACTCCCACGCTCAAAGTTGCTCCGGGAACAGAATCGTTTTCTTCCCTTAGTTCATCCGCTATCCTCTTAAGTTTGCCCTTTACGAGTTCCTTAAGGGATGAATCGGCATTGACCATGATCACGGCGAATTCGTCTCCGCCTATGCGGCATATATAGTCCTCGGAACGGAAGTTCTTCTTCAGGACGGCTGCGACTCTTTTAAGGACGCTGTCTCCCACTGCATGTCCGTACATATCGTTGAATTCTTTGAACTTATCTATGTCCAAAATGAGGAAGGCCATGCGGTCATTCTCATGGGTCTGCATGATCTCCTCGTACCCAGCCCGGTTGTACAGGTCTGTAAGGGCGTCGTGCATTGCGTCGTAAGCAAGCTTTGAAGTATCCTCCCTTGTCCTCTCGAGCATCTCGTTGTATGAAGAAGACAGGAAAGACATCTCCCTGAGCCCGTCATACTCAAAGCGCTTGTTACCCTGTACGCTTTCTATGAAGCTTCCTATGGGTTTCAAAACGAAACTGTCAGTGAACACCAGATACAGCACTATGACTATGAGCATAGCGGTCATGAGGGAAAACTCTATCATGAGACGGGACTTTAATACTTCTGAGTATTTCTCCCCGCTTGCTCTCATGGTATCCATGAGCTTATCAGTGCAAGCTGCCGCGTTTTCATCAATCTCATTCTTTACTTTCTCATAATCCTGTCCGAAAACCAGCTCTCTCGCCCGTGCAAGCTTGCCGTTTCTGTCGAGGGCGGCATCTTCTTCAGAAAGTTTTACGCTCCGGAGCTCTTCAGGCATACTGCCTGCATCGTATCCTGCGGCATCCAAGCCCAGTACGAAGGCGTAGAATTCCGTCTTCATTAGTTCTCTTGACAGTTCAAGGGATCTTTCGAGGTAGCCTATAGATTCTTCGCCATCATGGCTGATACGTGAGCGTATCTTCTCCACAGCCCTGTCACGCCTTTTTGTGACGTTGGCCTCTTCGAAGTAATTGTCCACGAACTCCATTTCCGGTGACAAGGCAAAGCCCCTTACCTGGGCAGTCAGATAATCTGACGCCAAAGTAAGCTCCCTCGCCTCTGCCTGAGCGGAAGCGTATTCGTCAAGAGCTTCATCCAGGTCTTTGTAACTTCCGAATATTCTCACTGTGTTGAGTACCAGCGCGGCAAGGATCAGAGCACCGAGCCCTGCTATGATATAGTAAAGGACCTTAAGAGATATTTTTTTGTTCAGGGATCCCTTTGAAGTCTCCCCG
>CAYUGP010000003.1:8971-16132 GCA_964444315.1 uncultured Oscillospiraceae bacterium
CGGGCGATGTACGGACGCTTCTCTATGTGGCCGCAGCATTTCTTAAGCGCTGAAGCCACTCCCCTGAGAGCCTTGTCGCCTTCCAGATGCCCGTAGGTGTCATTGATCATCTTGAGATAATCAAGGTCTATGAGAAGAAGATAAACGGGATCTTCGTGATGAGCTATCTTGTAATCTATGTATGAGATCAGATTCTGTCTGTTGTTGACCTGTGTGAGTTTGTCAGTGGATATCCTCTGGGTGAAGAATCCCATGTAAAGGCACAGTATCTCTATGGATATGCTGA
This sequence comes from uncultured Oscillospiraceae bacterium, assembly GCA_964444315.1. Taxonomy (GTDB): domain Bacteria; phylum Bacillota; class Clostridia; order Peptostreptococcales; family Anaerovoracaceae; genus RUG13409. The sequence goes on from CAYUGP010000003.1 coordinate 9,258, forward strand.
CACATATGACCGGCACCGACTCGCCTATGAAGCTCAGCACCCATGCTGCGATGAGGCAAAGGGGGAATGAGCTTAGGAGCCTGAGATGAGAAGATTTCAAAGGATCCGATTCACTTCTGAGCCTTGCAAGCACGAATACGCTGTATACCGCAGTGATCCCTATGAGGACAAGCATCTCAAAATGGAATCCGGCACCCCTTACGCAGGAACCGCTTTCCGTTATATAGAAAAGATGCTTAAACCAGATATTGAGGAATGCTGAGATCGTCGGCACAAGGAGGACGCAAAGGAGCACGGCCTTAGTGCGCTTTTTCGCAAGGGCTGCAGTCCCTAGCTCGGCTGCAGTATAGCTGCACCAGGCATACACGCCCGAGATGAGAGAAATATGGTAAACGGTCTGGAGCGTGAAAGCCAGATCCCTTATACCCTCGCTGCCTGTGATATGAGACCTGCAAACGGTGAAGAAAAAGTTCGAAATGAAATTGACAAGGAAACAGACGAGGACGGCTTTGAACCATATCCCCGTCAGAGATGAATCCTCATTGCGGCAGGTCCAGAAAAGGACCAGAGCCATTATGATGATACATATGAGGTAGATCTCTGCATAAAGCAGTATTTCCATGAAAGTCTCCGTTACAAGATGTTCTGATTGTTCATTATATCAAAAAAACTTGGGCTGTTACAATCAATGCTCCATGCAGGAACTTCTTTCAGTTTTGCAAAGAGTACGCCCCATCTATGGCCTTTGCCATATGGACCTGCATGCAGGCAGGAAGGTCGAGCCCCGGCCATGACAACGGAGCCCATAGCCCAGACGTCCGATACGGACAGGTATCTGTCCTTGGCCTTTATTTGTTTCGATATTATCCAAAAAAATCTCTTGACAGCCTTACATACTATCTAAAGACTTTCCGGCGTCTTGAAAAGCGTCACAAGTCCTGCAGCTTTTGACGAGCAGGACTTTTTTCACTCTGTAAGCTTTGCGATGAACGCTTCTATCTGAAGATCAGTCATTCCCAGACCTCTGAGGTAATCCTTCGCATAAGCAGACAGATCTGCAGTCTTAAGGTCTACGCTGCTGTCTCCAACTACGGTGTAAAGCATGGCAATGAGGTTTTTATCCAGTATGATGTCGTACTTTGCCTTATCCTTTTCCTCAGTTATCTCGTAGTAGTTATCGTATGTGAGCATGTAGTCATCGACGATCTCATCGTAGCTGGCTCCCGTAAGAGCCTCTATGAGCATGCAGATAAAGCCTGTCCTGTCCTTCCCTTCAGTGCAATGGACAAGATAGGGACCGTCCTTTTCGGACATGGTAACAAAGCCCTCGACTATCTTAGATTTGAACTCGTCTGATACGAAATTCATGTTCATGGCAAGGGGTATCACATTGCCCTTCTCATAAAGTGAAAGGAAGTACGGGGAAGAAAAGCCGTCTGCGTTTATATATCTCTCTATCTTTACTTCGTTGTCAGCAAGATTGAGGATGCAGTTTACACCTGCCTCCTTGATGAGAGCGTCAACGTAAGGAGCTCTGCCATGCTGGTTGTCACAGGGGGAAGCCGATCTGTATATGATCCCCTCCTTAAGAGCTCCGACGTTCATATTCCGGAAGTTTGCAAACACCTCGTCGCTGGGATATCTTTCTCTTTCATCGTAGTAGTGTATATCTCTGGCTTCCTGTATATCGAGGTATTTTCCGTGTTCGTTCAGATATATGCTGGCAGTGCAGTGTTCATCAAGACCGGCGGATGCATAAAGGCTCACTTTGGGCTCGCTGTCCTCTGAAGCATAGAGATTGCCCTCTTCCCAGAGATCCTCTCCGTAATTTATTGCAGCCTTTATATAGTCATAACCGGGATATGCAATGAGAAGCGGCTGGCCTGCGTCCACGTAATATCCGTTGTAATACGGGATGTCTTCGAGGGTATATCCGTTGGAGAAAACGATCTTGACACTGTCTCCGTATTTGAAGCCGAGACTGTTGAAATCGTCTATGGACATCTCGATGTAAACTCCGCCGAACTCAGGCTCATGCTGTATGGCACATCCTTCGAGCTTCGGTTCCTCCTGCTTTTTCCCGCTGCATGCTGCCAGTCCCATGCAAAGGACCAGGATCAGCGCGATTAGAAGATGTCTGCGGTAGAAAAAAGCCTTTTTATCCATTATTCTGTCTCCCCTTGGGCAGCGTCTGCCCTGTTATTGATCTCATTTCTCAGTTTGAAGAGAACTACGGCTGTAATGATTGCACATACTAAAGCCGCAACTCCGATAAGGGTAAAGAGCCATATATACGGAGATTGCGCTGCGTTTGAACCCGTGATATTGCCGCCCAGAATAGCACCCTGAAGAACGACGCCTACGACGTTGAGGGCTATGAAGAGGAAGAGGTTCAGATACTTGAGTATTCTCAGAGTCGATCTGCGCTCAGAACCGTTATCTTCTGCAACTTTTTCCATGATCCCGAAAAGGATGAAGAGGCCTATCGTCTCAACAACGTTGATGGCCAGTTTTGCATAGAAAGAAAGTTCGATCCAGGGGCTGACGATACCCATGACCCAAACTGCAGCTGTAACAACAGCGAGGATCTTAAATATCCATTTGAGACCCTGTTTTCCCTCAGCATAAGATCCCAGTTTTCCCATTGCCAGGAAAAGCAGTATCCATCCTATAAAATCGGGAGTGATGTTCAGTGACGTCCCGTTCAATGTAAGGTTAACATTCACAAGAGTGAAAAGAAATCCGAATGCAACTAGTGAAAGTGCTTTTTTGATGTTCATTTTTATATATCTCCTTATTATTTCAACGTATGCCAGATAAGGACATTGTCCTTTATACCGGCATCGATTTTACCTTGTTTTTTCAGCCAGCTGAGATAGGATCTGACCGTGCTGCCTACAAGGGCATGCTGCTCAAGATCCATCTTAAGGCCGTAGTGTTCAAAGACCCCTTTGAGCAGCTTTTCAAAGGATGTTCCCCCGCCGCAGAGTCCTTCGACAGTATCTGCGATATCTTTTACCTTATCCATATTGTATTCCGCCAGCGCCCTGATATCCTTTGCCGGCTCCGCATGGGAAGGAATGAAAAGAGAAGCTTCCATGCCGCATATCATATCCAGGGTCTCCAGATACTTCCCCGGGTCTGTAAGAAAACTGACCTGATACTTTTCAATAGTCTCCCTGCTGGACAGGCTGTCAGCCAGAAACACGATGCCGCCCAAGATGCGGAAGCCCACCATATCCCAGGAATGACCGGGAAGCGGGATCATCTCCATGCCTTCGGGCAGGACATCTTCCGTAAGAGGAAGCGCACAGGAAGGCTGAGCCATAAGAAACTTATGTTTTAGTTCTTCGGGCGGATCTCCTCCGTACAGATATGAGGGCTCCAGGAAGGGATGCTCCGTAAAGTCCCTCTCTATACCAGGCGCATACACAGGGCAGCCGGTCTGCTTCTGAAGGTAGCTGTTACCTCCTATGTGATCGGCATGGGAATGGGTGTTGTATATGGCATCCAAAGACCAGCCGTTTGCATCGAGTATCCTCTTGACTTTTTTCCCGGCATCCTTGTCGTTGCCGCTGTCTATGAGGATGACCCTGTTTTCGGCGGTCTTCACTATCCCTATTTTTGCAGGACTCTGCACATAGAAGCATCTGTCCGATACCTGTATCAGTTCATACAAAGGATAATTATACCTTTCAATCCTATTTTTGCCTATCTCAGGCTCCTTAAGTGATCCTTATGTTCAGCTGTTACCCTGTAACTTTCGACGGCCTTCTGTAAAGCCTTCTTATGTATCCAGGGTTCAAGCCTGTGCTTCTCGATGTATACGACGCTTTCATCGTATCTTTTTGCAAGAGCAGTGGCGAAATACCATGCGACCATCATTTTGACGTAGTAATCGTCTGCTTTGACCGCTGAAACCCATTCAATATACTCAGGCCTGAAGTCTTCTCCAAGGAATTCGTTCATCAGCATCCTGATGCCGAACCTGACCGTATATACATGGTCCGAGTCCATCCACTTCCGTATGTACGGAAGCAGTCTCCCATGCTCTTTTGAAAAGACCTTGGGACTTGACTGGTCGCATACCGGCCAGCAGTCCACATAGGGAAGGAATGTCTCCACAGCTTCTATGCATCTATCGAAATCCTTTATCATGGCGATCAGGAAGAAATGCACAAGGTTTTCTTCATAATACCTGTGGGGAAGCTCCCTCAGGAAGCTTTCGGCTGCTTCAGTTCCCTTTATCTCCTTCGCTATCCGCCTCATATCGGGAGTCCTGACTCCCAGCATGGTGTCTTTTGATATATTGGGGACCAGCTTGCTCTGAAATTCTTTGTATTGTCCGTCGGCTGAAGATAGCAGCCTTTCATATACCGTCATTTTTCTTGACCAAAGTTCAGTGTACGATGACCTTTAAAGTAAATCTGCAGTTTTCGTCAGATACGTCATGTACCGTGACCGTCGTTTCACCCTGCTTAATGCCGTGCACTACTCCGAAATAGTCCACAGAAGCGATGCTTTCATTTTCGCTTTGACATATGAGATCGCAGTCGCTGAGCAAAGGCTCCGCCAAGACTTTGATCTGCTTATCCTCCCCTGCGCTAAGACTCAGTTCCGAAGGTCCGCCGAGCTTCTCAGGCTTTTTCTTTTCGTCCGTAAAGGAGTCGTACACATGGAGCTTAAAGCTGCCGCCTGCCCCGGTATACAGTCTTGCCTCGATGATGACATCTCCGGTGCCTTTCAAAAGGATCCGTCCGTTTTCATCTATCTTAGCCACCGACTCATCTGACGAGTTCCACATAATTCTCTTATCCAGAGCGCCTTCGGGCAGCAGCTCATATACCGGTTCATAGAAGCACCATGCTCATTATTCTTATATTTTTCGTAATATATGATCTCTTCACAGCAGCTGCTATTCACCTTTAAGCGTTGATTTCAGGAATGCTGACAGCATGAGTATATAGCATACGGTTTTGGGAAGCATGAGCATTCCGAGGATAGGAACGATCCCGGCACCCACCGCGACCGGGATGTAAAAAAGGAAAGACAAAAGGATATATACCCACATAAGCCTAAGCCCTGATCTATCCTTTCTGCTTCGAAAGTACAGTATGCATATGACCGCTCCCAGTATTGCAAAAGGAATATTCCTGATTATCCCCCATGTCATATCACTGGTGTTTTGCAGCCATCCGTTCTGAGGGAATGCGCAGAGGGCCACACGGATCAGGGTAAGGACCCATATCAATGCAGTCACAGTCCTTTTCCCCGTCTTCTTGTAGTACCCGAGCCATATGTAGTAGAGGATGACATAGAAAAATGTCATCGTGACCGAAGTCACCAGTTTGCCTATTCCAAGCGCCGCAGTGAAATCGGAGACCACGAAGTAGTTGAGTACTCGGGGGACGAGATGAAAAGCATCGCCGCAACCGAGAACGATCGCAGCAAGCCCCATCAGTTTTGCCGTGCGGTTTTTCGACTTCGCAAGGATGATGCATCCGCATACGATGGCAAAAATGAGATATATGATATCAAAAGCAGATTCTCCGTATTTCATTATTTCCTACATTTTTCTCAGTCAGTGACGTCAACGTCAGTTATTATCATAAGTTCATAGTCAGGATACAGCGCGGCCACCTCGGCATACAAGGTCTGCATCGCTTCCTTCCTCTCTATATCGAAGCTGATGACAACATCGAAACGCATGGTCTTTCTTTCGGTGTCTGCGTAAAATCCGTGCATCTGCAAAGCCCAGTCGTGGGACATCACGGTCTTCTGCACCGCATTGCGTATATGCGCTGCCTCGTCGTCGGATGTATTGAAGGAGTAGACGCCTATACCGGTAAGTATGATGCCCGTCTTGCGCAAAACGTCGACCTGTATCTTCCGTGTGATACGGTCAACGTCATCCACGCTCATGGTATCAGGAAGCTCTATGTGGACCGAAGCGTAGTTCCTGCTGGGACCGTAATTGAAGATCGTAACGTCATATGCGCCGAGCACACCTTCTTCTTCGCAGATGATCCTCTTAAGCTCCTTGGTCGTCTCCGCATCCTCGCGCTTACCGATGATATCGTTAAGCGTTTCTGTCATCATTTCGATACCGGCCTTTATGATGAACACTGCGATAACTGCGCCGACGTACGCTTCCAGGGAGATGCCCCATATCAGGTAAACCGCTGCCGAGGCAAGTACCGAAGACGACAGTACGGCATCGAACAGCGCATCGGATCCCGAAGCGGTAAGAGCACCTGAATTAACCTTGATGCCTTGCTTTTTAACATAAGACCCGAGTATCAGCTTCGCTGCTACGGCAACTGCAAGTATCACTATAGAAACAGTGCTGTACTCAGCTGTTTCCGGCTTGATTATCTTCTTGACGGATTCTACAAGAGAAGTGATGCCTGCATAGAGCACGAGGGCTGAGACCATCATCGAGCTCAGATATTCGATCCTGCCGTAACCCAAAGGGTGTTTCTTGTCCGGCTGCTTTGCCCCTAGTTTTGCTCCGATGATAGTAACGACCGAGGACAGTGCATCGGACAGATTGTTGACCGCATCGAGAATGACGGCAATTGAATTGGACACAAAGCCCACAAAGGCCTTGAATCCTACGAGAAACAGGTTCGTCACTATACCGATGACGCTTGTTCTGACTATAGTCTTTTCGCGCTGCGCTTCAAAAACTGCTATATCTTTATCATTATCATTCATGCTGTATGTTCCTTCGTTCATTCGTTATATACCACTGCCCCGAAAAAAGTGACCGTAGACTGCCCGTTATTATATCTTATGCCCGCAAGCCTTGCAAGCTCCAGCACGTATAGCCCGTAGCCTTCAATGGAGGGCTGCAGCTCATCCGGGAACCTGCA
>CAYUGP010000003.1:16232-22746 GCA_964444315.1 uncultured Oscillospiraceae bacterium
CCTGCAGATACTCCTTTAATGATGCTCTGAGTTCCTCGGCCTTATCTTCATCAACATCACCGGTATACTTTCCCGGATCGTTTCTGAGGCTGAGCAAAACTGCCCTGTTGCTCTCGTTGATGGGGACGCCTAAGGCATTTTGCTCAATCTTTTCCCACTCACCGCTTGAGTACGTCTCCAGTATCCTTTTTAAGAATAGATTTTTGTCCATTGCTTTTTGTTTCTTTTATACGGCATCAGTATTTGTTGTGCACCTTTTCGGCGAAACACATCACATCCTTGATGTTGATCTCCGTCCCGTCGTCAAGTACAGCCTTTCCGGACATGCGCCCGAACACCTGGTGCTGATCGGATACTATGATCTTGTAGTCCAGGCATGCGGCTCTGTCCAGGACGGGCTCGAAGGTCATCTCGAACCTTCCGTCAGAAGAAGAAAACTTCCAGCTGTCCATATATCCGCTCTCCGGGATATGGAATACCACGTCGTCAAGCTTATGGGCTTTTCCGTCATAGAACAGAATGTTTTCAGATGCAGCAGCAGTATTTCCGAATCCGTAACCTATATTCCAGCCGAAATCATGACCGTCGACCACCGCATTGCCCGATCCCCAGAACCAGGTGTTATCGTATGTCCACACGCCTCTTCCCCAGTCCAGAGTACCGAAATCGGAATCGGGATCGAAGGTGTAGATCTTGCCGTCAAATCTTATCTCTCCCTCGGCACGCATACAGTTGATCTTCTGGTTGTAGTAGAATGCATGGTCCTTATCCCAGGGAGTAGCTATGACCATGGAATCCATCGGAGGCTGCCGCAGCACTATGTCTGCATCAAGGACCTTTCCGTCCATGAAGTTTTCAAAATGGCATTTGATGGACCTCTTTCCGTCCTCCGGTGAAAAGCGCATCTGAAGCCTCTTGTCACTGTACTCAGTTGCCCCGGACGAAGAGTTTTCCGGAAGGTGCAGTTTCCCCATCGGGAATGCATTGAGCACAGTCTCCGTATGCTCCCACGGATGTTCGCCGAAAACGAGAAGCGATACGGACTGGAGCCCTATATATCCGTCGTCGGAAATGGTGAATGCGGCAGCAAACCCGTCGTTTACCACAAGGTAGTAGTCCCATTCCTTTATTCTGAATTTCGGTGCTTTTATCATTGAGCGCTTGTACTCTTGGACCTGGCTTTTCGACCAGCCCGGCTCTCTTAGGTTTCCGTCGCTGCCGAGCAGCAAGCCTTCATTCGTTACTTCATGATTTCTCATCTGGGTCTCCTTTCCGTCCTTTTTGTCAATCGAACATGCTCAGCTGTATCTCTTTTTGGGGAAATTCCTGCATATATGAAAAGCACTCATCAGGTTTTGAAATGATGCCGTATCTGCTGCACGTTTCCTCAAATATGCCCATGAGTCTGCCACTTTGCGGGCTTGGCACTATATATGAATCGCCGTACTCCCTTATATATCTTTCCTTGAGTCCGGGGAAGTACTTGTCAAGAGCCGCATAGTAGTACTCCCTGTCGCCGTCCCTTAGGGTCAGCCCCATGCCAAAGCAAATGATGCCCTTGACTCCGGTGCGGACGCACTCATTTAAAATGCTTCGTATATTATCTTCATTGTCGTTTATATACGGAAGTACAGGAGAAAGCCACACAACCGTAGGGATACCTCTTTCCTGCATCTTTTCGAGGACTTCGATGCGCCTTTTTGTATTGCACACGTTGGGCTCAACTATGCTGCACAGCTTATCGTCATAGGTGGTCAGGGTCATCTGTACAACGCTCTTTGCAGTCCTGTTGATCTCATCCAGCAGGTCTATATCTCTTAATATCCTGTCTGATTTCGTCTGCACGGCGGCGCCGAATCCGTGCCTTGCTATGATCTCAAGGCAGCGCCTCGTGAGCATCAGTTTTTCTTCGCAATGCATATACGGATCGGACATCGAGCCTGTACCTATCATGCATTTGTTTCTTTTGGATCTCAATGCGGCCTCGAGCAGTTCAGGAGCGTTCCTCTTTACTTCGATGTCCTCAAAAGGATGATCGAACTGGTAGCAGCGGCTCCTTGAATCGCAGTAAATGCAGCCGTGACTGCAGCCACGGTATATATTCATACCGTATCTTCCGCTCTTGCCAATGAGTATATTTTTAGCATCCACAAAATGCATGGCGCAGCCTCAAACCCAGGTGATGATTACTATAAAATAATAACACACCCTAAAGGGTATAAAAAGCAATATCATAAATATGCTTTTCCCCTTAGGGTGTGCTGATATCTATTCTTTCTCCCGGATCACTCGATCATCCTGGCATTTCTTAAAACCAGATATCTGTAGTGCCCTTCATCGTAATAGTCAAAGGTCCCGAATACTGTCACATCTCCTCCGGCTTCCGGGAAATCCCCGGGGAAGACATAATTTTCTGTGGGCTCGAATGCTATGCCCTGAGCACAGCATGCCGTGGCATCCTGAACTATACACGCATACTGTCTCTCCCCCGTAGCCGGATCTTCACCATATGCAAAGAGCCCGTTCATCTTGACCGTTTTCCCGACATATCCCTCGGCCTCCAAGACCATGTTATATACCTCTGAATATACCATGGTGGAAGAAAGGACCGTAAGATCGACATCTACAGTTTCACCTATCTCCTGGTTTTGCTTTTCCGATTCTTCCTGTGTGGAACCCTCGGATATCTTTACGTCACATGCTGTTGCAGAAAATATCAGAATCAGAGAAAGTAATATCATTATCAATTTTTTCATTGACGTGTCCCTCCTTTCAGAGAACCTACCGCATAACATCCGAGGAAAGCGGCTGCATCCACAGCCACTATTGTGGAGCCTACCGGCGTCCCGGCCAGTATGGAGACCACTATACCAAGGAATGCACAAATAACTGACAGTACTGCGGAGAATACCGTCACCGCTTTAAAACTATCGAACAATCTCATGGCAGACAGTGCCGGAAAGATGACCAATGCAGAAATAAGCAAAGATCCCACGAGATTCATCGCCAGCACGATTATCACTGCGATGACCACCGCGATGAGAAGATTGTATCCTTCAGTATTCAAGCCGCTGGCTTTTGCAAACTCCTCATCGAAGGTCACTGCGAATATCCTGTTGTAAAGCAAAATGAATATGCTTATCACTATCAAAGACAGTACGCAGCATAAAACCACTTCCCATTTTGTGAGAGTAAGTATCGAGGTCGATCCGAACAGGGTACTGCATACGTCTCCGGAGATATTGGATGACGTTGCGAAAATGTTCATGAGCAGGTATCCGAAAGCCAATGCACTGACAGAGATCATCGCTATAGCCGCATCACCTTTTATCTTTGCGTTCTGCCCAACTCTTAACAGAAGCACAGCGCATATGACCGTCAAGGGAAGCACGAGTATCATTTCATTTGTCATCCTGAGGACTGCGGCGACAGCCATTGCTCCGAAGGCGACATGAGAAAGTCCGTCTCCGATGAAAGAGAATCTCTTAAGGACCAAAGTCACTCCGAGCAGCGATGAGCACAGAGCTATCAGAACACCCACGATAAGAGCATATCTTACGAATGGGTATTCGAGATACATAAAGAGTTTTTGTATCACTGCCCATCACCTCCTTTTGCCAAGAAGCCGAAGGAGACCGAGGATCTTGTGTATTCTTCTTTCGTTCCGAAGAATATCGTGTCCCCTATATGAAGTATGCGGTTTGCGTACTTCAGGGCTGCAGATATATCGTGGGATACCATGATAACGGTCATGCCCGCTTTATTCAGTTCCCCTATAAGAGAATACATTTCCTTTGTGACTTTGGGATCAAGCCCGGATACGGGTTCATCAAGGACCAGTACCTTTTCAGCCGCACAAAGAGCCCTTGCAAGAAGCACCCTCTGCTGCTGTCCGCCGGAAAGATATCTGAAACACTTGTTTTTGAGATCTGTGATCCCCATCCTTTCCATCTCCCTTTTTGCTCTTTCCTTGTCTTGTTTCCGATAGAACGGACCTGAAGTTTTTTTTGAAAGACAGCCGGATATGACGATCTCCCATACTGATGCAGGGAAATCCATCTGAGTTTCAGTCTTCTGGGGAAGATATCCTATCTGATCCTCTTTCAAACCCTCAGAAAAAACGATCTGTCCTCCCAAAGGCGGTCTGAGACCGAGAAGCGTCTTCATAAGAGTGGTTTTTCCGGATCCGTTTTCACCCACTATACAAAGATAATCTCCGTCTTCGACCGTAAAGTTCAGATCACCGACGATAATGTTTGAATCATATCCAAGGCATAGACCTCGAACATCTATCAGCGACATCTCTTTTCCTCCTATCTCAAAGCCTCTGCAAGGACTTCAAGATTTTTCTCCATAATGGACAGATATGTTTTGCCTTCTTTTATACCCGAAGCACCTGTCCCCTGCATTGAATCAAGAGTAAGGATCTTCTGGTCCTTATCTTTGGTGTTCCCGATAACGGTCTCTGCGATCCTCGTATTTCCGCCTTCTATGACCATCACCGATCTAAGAGACAGTTCATCGACCTTAGCTGAAAGAAACATTACAGTTTCAAAGCTTGCTTCGGTTTCTGCGGAGCAACCTGCAAAAGCCGCATAATATGAGAGACCGTAATCATCGACCATATATCTGAACGGAAAACGGTCTGCAAATACCAGGGTATCAAAGTTTGATGAAGATACCGTGTCTTCATAGCGTTTATCAAGCTCTTCAAGGCTATGAATGTATGCGTCGAGGTTTGCTTTATATACTGCCTCGTTGGCAGGATCTTTCACCGCTATTGCACTTGCTATCTTCTCGCAGAGCACTGCCGCATTCTTAAGGGAAAGCCAGATGTGTTCGTCATACTCTGCTTCACCTTCTTCTTCCTCTTCATTCTCTTCCATTCCTTCTATATGTTCCTCGTCCTTTGCCATATCTCCAAGCAGGGAAATAAGGTCAAGGACTTCCATATCCCTGTTCACGGCTTCTTTTAAGGCGTCATCGACCCACTCATCGGATTCGCCGCCTATGTAAACAAACAGATCGCAAGTCGATATCTTCAATATATCCGATGCCGTCGGCTGATAGCTGTGAAGATCCACTCCGTTGTCAAGAAGAAGGGTGACCTGTGCGTTGCCCGGATTGTCACCGAGTATGTTCAAAACCCAGTCGTATTCGGGGAAGATCGTGACGACTATATCGAACGTATCGTCTCCGGAAGAAGATTTCCCGTTGCCGCAGGCAGTAAAGCTGCATACAAGCAATGCAAGGGATAAAATAACTGATATGATTTTTTTCAATATAAAACACCTCCCAAAATGTCTCGGGGAATATCCCAATAACATATCACCTGGCCTTTATTTAAAAAGACCGGGATACACAAAACATTGCAGGTCACACGCCTGCATTTTGGAGGTGTTTCAATTATTCAGTCTGACTTTTGCAAGTACCGGGGTGTTTCTTACCAAGGAAACAGCAACCGATATTATCAATATGATCAGTACGGAAGATAAAACGAACTTAACGATCGTTATGAAAGAAACTGAAGCAAATACTGCGAGAATCATCTCGCACTGATGTACAGCATAGCATGTGCAGCAGCCGTCGCCGCAGCAGTCATGATCGGCCGCCGCTGCGATGAATAACGTTGAAAACACGAAAACCGCAAGCACCAATACTGCTATGATGCTTGCTAATAGTCTGCGCATTTTTTTTCTGCTTAATTGTTTCAAACCCATGTCATCCAGTAAATTTTATACATCATATTAAAAATCCCGCTTTTTTTCAAGCGGGGGAAAAACTTTATTATGTTTTTTTAGTGTATTCTTCTACAGCAAAAAGCCGATAAAATATTTTATTCATTACAATGAATCCTATCTGAGCCGTATGTTTCAGGAGCAGGCAGGACGTTCATTCTCTGAAACCGTCAAGGATTTTAACCGGAATTTTTAAGAAATGTACGGGATCACACCGGACAGATTCCGGAAAAATGTTCGAACGACTCATAAGGAAAGGGAGCAGACCACACTGTATGCGATCTACTCCCTCTTCATATAGCCTTTTTCACTGTGACATGCTCACCCGGCCTATAGAGGCCGGGGCTTCCTCCTCCTTCGGCGTCTCTTTATAGAGTTCCGATTTAGTCAATCCGGCATCTCCTTCAAAATCTTCAGATACGTATCCAGCCTTGCGTTGATGTATCTGGCGAACAGGTTCTCCATAGCGGAAAGATTGCGTTTAACATGATACTCGTCAAAAGCGTTGTAATAAGCGACTCTGTCCGTGAACTTGATGTCAATCGGCGGATAGCCCACTTTCATCAGCTCAAGATTGACCAGCAGTCTGCCGGTCCTGCCATTGCCATCGATAAATGGGTGGATACCCTCAAACTAGATATGGAAGCGTGCGAGCTTGGTCACGATGTGTTCCTCGCTTGCGGCATAGTCGAGAAGAAGCTGTTCCATTCTCGGCTCGATCAGATACGGCTGCACGGGTTCATGATGCGCTCCCATAATGCGGACGGGAACTCTTC
>CAYUGP010000004.1:0-9876 GCA_964444315.1 uncultured Oscillospiraceae bacterium
GGGACATACTGGACAAAAAGACTCCGCTCTTAAGGTCCATGAGAGCTCTTGACAAGCAGTGCTTGAGAGTGCTCAGGCTTTTCGGTGATAACAATGTCAGTCACGTGATACCTCAGGTTGGTCCAGAGCAGGAATATTTCCTCATAGACCGGGCATACTACGACGAAAGGCCGGATCTGAAACTCTGCGGAAGGACACTCTTCGGAGCAAAGCCTCCCAAGGGTCAGGAACTGGACGACCACTACTACGGTTCCATTAAGACTGAAGTCATGGGATTTATGCATGAACTTGACGAAGAGCTTTGGAAACTGGGGGTCAATGCAAAGACGGAGCACAACGAAGTCGCTCCATGCCAGCACGAACTCGCACCGGTATACTGCGACGTCAACACTGCCTGCGATCACAACCAGATCACCATGGAACTTATGAAGAAGATCGCCCAGAAGCACGGTTTTGAATGTATACTCCACGAAAAACCTTTTGCGGGGATCAACGGCAGCGGAAAACACAACAACTGGAGCCTTATGACTGATGCGGGAGAAAATCTCCTGCGTCCCGGAAATACCCCGGCTCACAATGCCCGTTTCCTTACTTTCATAGCGGCTTTCCTGGCAGGTGTGGATGACTATCAGGAGATGCTCAGATGCTGCGTAGCCTACTACGGAAACGATTTCCGTTTAGGCGGCAACGAGGCACCTCCCGTAATCTTCAGCGTGTCTTTGGGTACTGAGCTCACAGATATTGTTGACGCCATAATAGAAGGCAAGGAATACAAGGAAAAAGCCCTCAGAAAGCTGAAGATAGGTGTCGACAACATTCCTGATATCCCTCAGGATACCACGGACAGAAACAGAACTTCTCCTCTTGCATTCACGGGGAACAAGTTCGAATTCCGTATGCTGGGATCCAGCCAGTCCATAGCAGGACCCAACGTGGTCCTCAACACGATGATGGCCGAAGAGCTTTCCCGTTTTGCAGACAGGCTGGAAAAAGCTAAAGATTTCAACAAGGAACTGCAGGATCTTCTCAAAGAATCTTTCTCTGCTCACCGCAGGATAATCTTCAACGGCAACGGATACGGCGAAGAGTGGGTAAAGGAGGCAAAGAAGAGGGGCCTTGCCGTTCTTAAAGACACGGTCGACAGCATGCCCCAGTACATCAACGAGAAAAACGTGGCCCTGTTCTCGTCTCACGACGTATACACCGAGGGAGAAATGCGTGCCAGATATGCCATACACCTTGCAAACTACTGTGCTAAAACAGCCATTGAGGGAAATACCATAAGCGAGATGTTCCTCAGGCACATACTTCCCGGTGTGAATCTGTACGTACAGGATCTTACGGCCACTATCAACAACAAAAAGGCCATAGGGATAGGGACTCCTGTCGAGAGCGATCTTCTTTCAAAGATAAGCGTGCTTGTGTCCAAGGCATACAAGACCAATGAAAAACTGCTGGAAGATCTTGCGAAAGCTCCGTCCATAATGGACGGTATAGAGTCTGCGACCTATTGCCGCGACCATATAGTAAGCAAGGTCATAGAACTCGGTGATATACTCAGCAACCTCGAAGCTTTGTGCGGGGCTGAGTATTGGCCTTATCCCACTTATGCCGATATATTGTTTTGAGATCGGAGACGCATTGTATGGATCTTAAAAATATAGAATTGCTGATGCCTTCCGGAGATATGGAATGCGTGGATGCAGCGATAAAGTACGGAGCTGATGCGGTATACCTTGGAGGACCTTTCATGCAGATGAGGTCCGAACATGTGGGTTTTGGCCTTGAAGATGTAGAAAAGGCCTGCAGCAAGCTCCATCAGTCCGGGAAAAAGCTTTACGTTACGGTAAACTGCTTCGCGAACAACGAAGAGATACCAAGACTTGGAGATTACGCAAGGAAACTTCAAGCGATAGGCGTGGATGCCATTATAGTATCGGATATAGGGGCAATAGCAGAGATCAAGTCAAAGTGCCCCGAGATCGAGATCCACCTGTCCACCCAAGCCAACTGCATGAACTACAAAGCAGCTGAAGTCTATTACAACATGGGTGTAAAGAGGATAGTGCTTGCAAGAGAACTGAGCATAGACCAGATATCCCAGATCGCAGCATACAAACCAAAAGATCTCGAATTAGAAGCTTTCATCCACGGAGCCATGTGCATGAGTTATTCCGGAAGATGTATGCTTTCCGCTTTCCTTGCCGGGAGATCGGGGAACCGGGGAGAATGCGCCCAGGCCTGCAGATGGAACTATTATCTCATGGAAGAGCAAAGACCAGGTGAGTACATCCCCGTGGTCGAGTCAGAAAGGGGAATGACCATACTTAGCTCAAAAGAGCTTTGCTGTGTGGATATACTTGACAAACTCGTAAGCGCCGGAGTTGTTTCCTTCAAAGTCGAAGGCAGGATGAGGACACCTTTCTATGTTGGCACCGTTGCAAACGCATACAGGTCTTTAATGGATAGGAAGATAAGCGCAGCAGAGGCGAGAGCGGAGCTGAATACGGTGTCTCACAGACCGTATTGCACGGGTTTCTATGAGGGACAGCCCTCAGAGATCGCTCCCGATGATAACGGATATATCAGAGATTGGCTATATGTCGGCAATGTGACTGAAGACCGGAAAGTGATTACTAGGAATGCTTTTGATCTGGGCGACGAACTGGAAGTCCTGACACCCGGGAACACAGGTATGAAGTTCAGGGTAGACCATATAACCGATGCAGATGGAAATCCTATAGAAAGGTCTTCGCGGCCCATGGCTTTAGTGGAGATAAATCTGCCGGACGGCGTACAGACAGGCGATATCCTCAGGCGTAAAGCATAACAGACCAATGAGAAGTGATACTGCACTGGAAATACTGGCTCCTGTGGGAGGAGAAGAACAGCTTACGGCGGCACTGCGATGCGGAGCAGATGCCGTCTATTTTGGTCTGCAGAATTTCAATGCCAGAAGGAACGCTGACAACTTCAACGGAGAAGGCCTTGGAGATACTGTGAGAAAATGCCATGAGCATTCCTGCAGGGTATATATAACTATAAACACACTTGTGTTCGACGATGAACTTGAGGAAGTTTACAGATCTGTCGATACGGCGGTAAAGGCCGGAGCTGATGCCCTGATCATCCAGGACTTCGCTGTGGCGGCTTATGCTAAGGAACATTATCCCGAACTCAAAAGGTATGCGTCCACTCAGATGGCCGTGCATAACAGTGAGGGAGTTAAAGCCCTTCAAAACTGGGGCTTTGACAGAGTCGTGCTTGCAAGGGAACTGAGCCTTAAGGAAATAAAGAAGATAATTGATGAGACCGGAGCGGATGTCGAAGTCTTCGTTCACGGAGCTCACTGCATGTCTTTGTCCGGCAATTGCTATCTGTCGTCCATGATAGGCGGCAGAAGCGGTAACAGGGGTCTTTGCGCTCAGCCCTGCAGACTTGACTGCAGTGTTTGCGGAAGAGACCATGCACTGTCTCTAAAGGATCTTTCATACATGGATCATATAAAAGAGCTTGCTGATGCCGGAGTTATGAGCCTGAAGATAGAAGGCCGTATGAAGAGGGCCGAATATGTTGCGGCTTCCGTTACCGCATGCAGGAATGCGAGGGAAGGAAAACCCTATGATCTAAGCAGCTTAAGATCCGTATTCAGCAGAAGCGGTTTCACTGACGGATATCTGACCGGAAACAGGACTCTCGATATGTTCGGTTACAGAACAAAAGACGATGTTATGGCTGCTTCGTCGGACGTTCTGAAAAGCCTTTCAAGACTATATGAAAAAGAAGCTCAGACTGTTGCCGTGGATATGTTCTTCTCGGCGAAAGCAGGAGAGAAGGTCACGCTTACACTAAGTGACGGAGACATATGGGTGACCTGCGAAGGAGATATACCGCAGGATGCCAGGACACAGTCCATGACCAAAGAAAGCGTGAGAAAGAATCTTTCAAAACTCGGCGGCACGATCTATTACTTGAGGGATCTGCAGGCTGATATAGAGGAAGGGCTGATGCTGCCCGTATCCTCTCTGAACGATCTGAGGAGAAAAGCAGCAGCCATGCTTACTGACGCAAGAGTGGATGCTTTTGAGGAATATTGATATGTACAGAATAAGATTTTCTTCTATATCACAGCTCTTTGATGTTCCTGAAGGCGTTCGGGTGGTAATGCCGTTAAAAGACATCCTCAGAGGCATAGGATCTTCGAGCATACTAATAAAAGAAAAAAGATTGATAGCAGAGATCCCTTCTGTACTTTGGGAAGGCTCTGTGCCGGCTATCAAAGAGGATCTTGAAAAACTCAAGGAGAAAGGCATTACGGACGCTCTTTGCGAGAATATAGGGGCTGTGAATCTATGTGCCGAAGCAGGTATAGATATACACGGCGGCATGTATCTTAATGTGCTTAATGTTCCTGCCATAGAAGAATATGCAAAACTCGGGGCAAAGGACCTTATGCTTTCCTTTGAAATGCCCTTTGCAAAACAAAGGGAGCTATTGAAAAAGTATGCTTCCTGCGATGCAGGGATACAGCTTGGCATCCTTGTATACGGATATATACCATTGATGAAGTTCCGCGCATGTCCTGCCATGGGACCGGAAGGCTGCAAAGGCTGCACCAGGGACAAGGAACTGATCGACCGCAAAGGTGAACATTTCAGGATACTCTGCCATGATTCAAAATATTCGGAGCTTCTAAACTGCGTGCCTCTTTATTCAGCGGATAAAAATCTTCCATCTCTTGATTTTTATACCTTGTATTTCACTACGGAAACAGCAGAGGAATGCAGAAGGATATGGGAGATGGTCCAGGCAAAAAAGGTGCCTGATTTCAGAAGGACTTCGGGGCTGTATAACAGAGAATTGCTGTAGCAGGATAGCCAATAACATGACAAAAGAGGAAAGACTTACAAAACAGAAGGAAAAGCTGGAGACCATGAAGTCATTTGAAAGACCTTTGTGGGCAGCCGGTATGAAGTATATAGCAGGTATCGACGAAGTCGGGAGAGGCCCTCTGGCCGGGCCGGTGGTCACGGCTGCAGTCATACTTCCCGAAGATTTCGATGTCCTCGGTGTGGATGATTCAAAGAAACTGTCGCCGAAGAAAAGGGAAGAGCTGTATGAACTCATAATGGAAAAAGCCATAGCAGTTTCCATCGGCAGAAGAGAGCCCGAAGATATAGACAGGATCAACATTCTGGAAGCCACTAAAGAAGCTATGGCAGACGCAGTAATGGGGCTGCCTGTAAAGCCGGATCACTTGCTGATAGATGCAGTAAAACTGAGCGGACTTAAGATACCTCAGACTTCTATAATCAAAGGGGACGCCAGGTCAGTATCGATCGCTGCGGCGTCCATAATTGCAAAAGTCACAAGAGACAGGGAAATGATTGAGATGGATGAAAAGTATCCGGGATATTCCTTTGCCTCAAACAAGGGTTACGGTACCAAAGCTCATTATGACGGACTGTCAAAACTCGGCCCTTGTCCCATACACAGAAAGACCTTCCTCTGATATCAGCGTATCCTTCCGCATGCATAAAGATGGTCTGCCCAGTAAGCATCTCCGAGATCGGCTATGCAGACCCCCGTGCTTTCGTCGCCGGAGTGTATCATCCTTCCGTCTCCTAAATATATACCGACATGGCTGACTTCCGAACTGCCGTAGGTGCCCGTAAAGAACACCAGGTCGCCGGGGATCAGCTCTTCTTTTTGTATGCGGGTGCTGGAATGGTACTGGTCTGTGCTGGTTCTTGCTTTAAGCTTATGTCCCGTCTGCTCCATCACATAAAATACGAAACCCGAGCAGTCGAAACCTCTGTCGGGATCGCTTCCTCCCATAACATAGGGTGAACCCAGGTACTGCATTGCAAAGTCTGCTATCTTCTGTCCTTCCTCGTATTCCGGAGAAACATTGTCTTCCTGTGTATCTGTCTGGGGCTGCGGCAGATCGTCCTCACTTTTTCTTGCCTTGATGGTATCTGCGATATATGCGATACCGTAGGCTGCGATGATGAGGACCAGCAGCAATATGTATTTTTTGATCTTCTTTTTATCCATTTGCAGAGAATTGAAAAAAGCCGGTCTTTATTCAAGACCGGCAGTCCGCTTAGCTTTATTCCAAAGGTGAATCACAGTACTCGCATTTTCTTGCGTGGCCCGGATTCAGGGCATTGGGAGCCCCGCAGAAGGGGCATCTGATGAATTTCTTGGCATATCTTGAATCGCTCGGTATCTTTGCGGGATTTGAATCGAGCACGATGTAATCGTCCGCTGAGATGCTGGCCTTAAGTATGCCTTTGCCTATCATATCGCTTAGATCTCTGACAGCCTGCTCATGGCTTACTCCAAGAGAGTATGCAAGATCGCTTATTGGATCTGTACCGTAGGCTGCGAGATAGTTCAGGTAGGGCTGATACTTTCTGAGCTGTGCGGTACGTCTGTACGCAAAGGTCAGGCATGCGATGGATATGACCATAGGGATGACTATGTCTTCATAGTAGAAATAGCCATACTGGATGGCATTCAGGATCTCTGAAAGCGTACCGAGTGCAAACATGATCCCTACGCAAAGCAATATGCTGCGCAGTGTTTTATATCCCACGTTAGGGTTGAAAGCTCTGATCGGTTCGTTGTTGGCATTTACTGCCGTATAGGACTTCATTGCCTTGTTTTTGAGTCTCATAAAGAGGAATACGAAGCCCAGTGGATAGCAGAAAATGAACGAAAACACTATTAAGCCAACCGATGGGACAAAGGGTTCTTTCTTGTAATACATTTTTTTCACCTCTTTTGAACCTGAAAGCAATTTCTTTCAACTCCATATTATACACTTAAAGGCAAAACTGTGCAGTACTTTTGTGACGGAATAAGGGGGCCTATACCTTCCTGTGCAGGCAAATATCTGACTGACAGAGCAGGGCGTTTGTATTTGCATTAAGCATGTGTTAATCTACTGTAGGAGGATCACCATGAGCATAGAAAAGCACGCAATGAATATGCAGGAAGCAGGCATAGGGGATAACCACAGGAAAATGGTCAGCAAAGCGGCTGAGATCTTTTTGTCTTACGATCTTGACGTCCTGGCAGAAAAACTGAATCTCCGCAAGGATGATACTTACCTTTACATCGAGATGCTGTCCAGAAGTTACAGGGTACGAAGGAGCGATGCTTTAGTAGAGTGGTCCTGTGACGGATTTAAGACTGCAAGTCCAGCCGGATTCAGTGAAAGCATGACCATATATGATTTTATAGCCTATTCCAAACCCGGAGCAAAAGCTTCCGGAGACTATACGAAGATAAATAATCTGGCAGACACTCTGACAGGTTCGTATTACGCAGGCAAAGGCATGGTAGACGCCATGGCAAAGGAATTCGAAGGCCGTACCGATGAACTGGCAAGAGGCTGCGAAGCCATAGGCGGTACGCCGTACGGAAGAGGCGATATCAGTTATCTAATACCCGTTTGGAGAGATCTTTGCTTCGTATTGTCCTTCTGGGACGCAGATGAGGAATTCCCTCCGCAGCTTAATGTCTTCGCCGACTCGGCTATGAGAGATTTCCTGCACTATGAGACCATATGGTATCTTGAAGGCCATATGATGGATATGATCAGATCATTTTTCTGATATTTCTAAAATTAAAAACGCTGCAGAGTTTTGTTGTCCCTGCAGCGTTTCTTGTTTGTAGCTTTTTTACTGATTATTTCTTTTTTGATCCCAACTTGAACAGCATCGGATAGATGCCGACTTCTACGAAGATCACGATGGCGTATCTTAAGAACCTGATCGCGAACTGTGCGGCAGTAGCCGATGAAAGCAGTTCCGCAGAGAAAGGCATCTTAAGAAGAGTGTTGAGTCCGAAGAATACTGCAATTCCCCCTATGACTCTCAGCGCACCGCCGAGTACGGTTTTTGCTTTTTCAAAGTTCACATATTTCTCTTCGAATAAATTTCCGAGCAGCATACCAAGCATCATGCCGAGGCCGGAGTAATAATCGTTTGTCCTGCAGTAAATGGCGCCAAGGCATCCGATCCCGAATATGATGAAGTAAAAAGTCCTTGCATTCCTGAACTTCTTTTCAAGGAAGGGGATGAGGAACACTGCTCCGTATCCCAGTATCCATCCGCAAAGCACATCAGTAGGATAATGAACGCCCAGGCAAAACCTTGATATACCTACAAGAAGAGGTATGATGACTGCCAGGACAGTAAATATCTTTCTCTTGAAAAAGTATGCTACCGATGCCATCACTACGGATGAGTTGGAAGAATGGCCGCTGGGGAAGGAATAGCCCTGAGCCGCTATATCCATGGGATCGGCGCTGCTGTCTATGAGCTTGAGACACTCTATTCCCGGGTTGTCCATATACGGACGGCGCCTGATCGCAACGTTCTTGATCATGGGGTAAGCTATGTTGATGAAAAGCATGTTTATCCCTATCTTAAGCCCGATCTTTTTGTCTATCGCCCAATAAACGAGCCCCAGTACGAAAACCATAAAGAGCTCTTCTCCGAACATGGAGATTATTGACATGACCTTTACGGTCGCATCGCTCATGAAAGCCTGAAGGAACTGCATCAGGCTTACTTCCCATTGAAAGTAAAATGTATTACCCATAAATGACCTCCCGAATCATCGTTAAATGGATTATATCATCATGCGATATGTTTATCAAAGACGGTGCATTCGGATCCTTATTTTTTTGTGTGAAAAAGTGGAGTAAAATCCCAAAAATCTTCAAATATATACTTGATAAAAACATTAAAGTGGTGTAAAGTGGAGTAGCAAAGATAGACAAGGGGGCTTTGTCACCTGAAATTGTCTTAAAGGGGAGAAGAACTTTCATGCTCATGGGCATCTACCAAAATCAAATAGATGCAAAAAACCGCGTCATCGTACCGGCTAAGTTCAGAGATGAACTTGGGATGCAGTGCGTGCTTACCCGCGGCCTTGACGAATGCCTCGTTCTTTACCCCATGGCCACATGGCAGGAGCAGCAGAAACAGCTTGCATCTCTCCCGAGATCTGACGCGAGGGTCAGAGCGTTTCTCCGTTATACCTACGCAAATGCCAGAGATGTGGAGATAGACAAGCAGGGAAGGATACTTTTCCCAGCCGACCTCAGGGAGTTCGCTCATATAGAGAAAGAACTGGTGACTATCGGGATGATAGACAGGGTCGAGATCTGGGCGAAGGATGTTTACGACAACAGCGAGAACGGCGGGAAACTCACTGCAGAGGATCTGGAGAGATTCTCTGAAGAGTACAGAGTGTAAGTCATGGAATTCAGTCATATCCCGGTTCTTTATGAAAGCGTTCTTGAGAGTCTGAACATAAAAGAGGATGGGATCTATGTGGACGGCACCTTAGGCGGCGGAGGTCATTCGCTGGGGATATGTTCCCGGCTTTCTCCGGAAGGGATGCTCATAGGCATAGACAGAGATACGGATGCTCTTGAGGCTGCGGGAATAAAACTAAAAGACTATGGCTGCAGAAAAGAATTCGTACACAGCAATTATTCAGAGATCAAGGAAGTGCTCAGCAGACTGGGCATAGGAAGTATAGACGGAGCCCTGCTCGACTTAGGTGTTTCCTCCTTTCAACTCGATAATTCGAGCAGGGGCTTTTCCTATCAGTATGATTCTCCGCTTGATATGCGGATGGACCGGACCGACAGCCTCACGGCAGGGGATGTGGTCAACGGATACAGCGAAGAAGAACTCCGCAGGATCATAAAGGATTACGGAGAAGAGAAATGGGCTTCAAGAATCGCAAAATTCATATGCGATGCCCGTGAAGACAAAGATATAGAAAGTACTTTCGAACTGGTCGATATCATCAAAGCGGCGATCCCGGCATCGGCAAGAAGGGAAGGCC
>CAYUGP010000004.1:9886-21717 GCA_964444315.1 uncultured Oscillospiraceae bacterium
TAATCAGAGACTACGGCGAAGAGAGGTATGCCGCAAGAATAGCGGGTGCGATCGTCAAGCAGAGGGAAAAGGAGCCGGTAAAGACCACAGGGGAACTGGTCAGTATCATAAAGGCTGCGATTCCGGCGAAGGCACGGTCGGAAAAGGGACATCCCGCGAAGAGGACGTTTCAGGCCATAAGGATAGAAGTAAACGGAGAACTCGATCACCTGAAAAACAGTCTTGATGATTTCATAGAGATGCTTGCACCGGGAGGCAGGCTTGCAGTCATCAGTTTCCACTCTCTTGAAGACAGGATAGTGAAAGACTGTTTTCAGAGACATCTCAATCCCTGTACCTGCCCACCGGATCTTCCCTGCGTATGCGGAAAGAAACCCGACGTAAAGAAAGTAACAAGAAAACCGATAGAAGCAGATTCCAAAGAACTGCTGATAAACCCAAGAGCGAGAAGCGCAAAACTGAGAGTTATAGAAAAGATATGAGAGCAATTTTCAAGAACAAGGCAAAGATCATAATAATCATGATACTTACTGCGGTAGTCTGTATATCGTATGTAGGTTTGAATGCCTATTCTTCAAAGCTCCAGTACGAGATCAACAAGCTCAACAGCGAGATCCAGATAACTTCTTACAAGGCGGCCAACCTGGAAGTGAAGATCCAGTCGGCGACTAACGTGAACAACCTTGAGGGCAGGGCAATGGAACTGGGTATGATATATCCCGGATTCGATAGGATGGTCACCATAAGGAATGCGGCGTCCCAGCCTGTGGATTTCGCGATGGCGCTTAAGCAAAACGCATATAACTGAAAAAGAATGAAAGGCGCCCGTGCAGGGCGTCATTTTTTGTTTTATAATATAGTTTAATGGCAAATAACAAACCGACAAAACTGAACCGCAAAAGGATACTTTTTGCCTTTTCTGTCTTTGCTCTCCTTTTCATGGCTCTTGCATTCAGAGTATCGTGGCATCAGATCATAAAAGGGAACGAATACGCCCAGAAAGCCGCAAAACAGCAGACCGTAGATAGCGTCATAACAGCCTTCAGAGGAAATATACTTGACTCCGAGGGCAATTATCTTGCTGTGTCTGCGACTGCAAATACCATCTGGGTGAGACCCAGCACCGTGAAAAACAACGGCAAGACGGATGAGGAAAAGACAAAAAATGCTTATGACGAAGCCTTCGCCATAGCCGAGATCCTGGAGCTTGACTCATATGACGTATATGAACTCATCACATCCAACAGGACTTTGTGCAAGCGTGCCAAGAGTGTTCCCGCCGAGAAGGCAGATGCGCTCAGGGCGTTGGGACTTCCCGGGATAGAGATCATAGAGGATTCGAAAAGGTATTATCCCATGGGGGCATTCGCATCCCAGATCATAGGGATTACCACCGATGACAATGTGGGCCTTACCGGGCTTGAAAGCTATTACGACCGCTATCTTGCGGGTACCAACGGCAGGCTCATAACTAGTACTGACAATAATGAAAGCACCCTTATCTTCGGAAAGAGCAAATATTTCGATCCCGAAGACGGCTATACCATACAGACGACCATAGTAAGCAACATACAGAGGATAGTGGAGGAGAAGATCGCCTATTACAAAGCCACCTTCGCTGCCAACAGGGTCGTGGCTATAGTCATGGATCCCAAGACAGGGGAGATACTTGCCATGGCTCAGACCGACGAGTTCGACCTGAACAACCCCAGAGGGCCCATGGTAGGCGATGAAGAGTATTACAATACTTTGACTGAGGCCGAGCAAGTGGCATACTGGTCAAGGATGTGGAGGAATTTTTCCATAAGCGATGTTTATGAACCCGGATCCACTTTCAAGCCCATTACCGTTGCATTGGCGCTTGATTACGGCGTGACTAATATGAACGAGTGGTTTTACTGCGCCGGCTACAAAGACGTGGAGGACTGGACCATACACTGCTGGACATGGCCGTGGAACCACGGATGGGAGGATCTTACTGGAGCTGTCGTAAACTCCTGCAACGCAGTGATGATAGAATTGGAGCAAAGGCTCGGACGCACCAATTACTATAACGGGCTCAGGACTTTCTGCATTACGGAAAAGACCGGCGTGGATTATCCCGGTGAGGGCTCTAACATTGTATACAAGGAAAAGGATGCAGGCCCTGTAGAGCTGGCCACCATGGCTTTCGGCCAGGGCATAGCAGTCACTCCCATAAGCCTCACTACAGCCATAAGCTCTCTTGCCAATGACGGCAAGCTCATGCAGCCGCATTTCGTTAAAAAAATAATCGACTCCGACGGCAAGACCGTCGCGGAGTTCGAACCTGTTGTCAGGACCATAACGGTTTCTGAAGAGACCGCGGGAAATATGATGCACATATTCGAAAGCGTTGTTACCGACGGTGGCGCCTACGCAGCAGCCATTCCCGGCTACAGGGTAGGAGGCAAGACAGGCACGGCCTACAAGGCTGTTGACGGTGTCTATTCCGATTCTGAGACATATTCTTCGTTCATAGGGATAGCCCCTATGGAAGACCCTCAGGTAGTAGTACTTGCACTGTTCGACTGCCCTAACCTTCAGATCTCATCTGCCACTGCAGCTGCCTGCGAGAGGGATATCATGAAGGAAGTACTGCTGCAGCTCAATATACAGCCCAACTACTCCGAAGCAGAAAAGGCTGCCATGGCCGCATCGACGGTCATCGTTCCGGACGTTACAGGACACACGCTGGAAGATGCTTACGGCATGATCGTGGGGCACGAACTGGAATGTGTGATTTCCGATGATCCCGGAAAAGCATATCATGAAACAGTAGTTACGGATCAGTTCCCAAGAGCGGGGACTGAAATCAAGAAAGGGTCCTCGGTCACGGTATATTATCATTGACCGGCGGATAGATAATACTTATGGAAAGAACATCACTGGATTTTTTAAGCAAAGCTTGTAGCGGAAAGATACTTGGCAACAGGGAAGCCTTTGTTTCCGGCGTCAAGATAGATTCAAGAGAAGCCGGAAACGGGGACCTCTTCGTCTGCGTAGTCGGGGAGATAAACGACGGACACAGATTTGCGGAAGGCGCATACGGAAACGGATGCCGGGTATTCCTCATGTCCGATGAAGAGGCAGCAAGGCAGCTGACAGAAAAGCATGACGATGCTTCAGTCATATTGGCCGGGGATACTGTAAAGGCATTCGAGCAGATGGCTGACAGCTACCTGAGCCGTTTCGACGTAAAGAAGGTGGCAGTAACAGGCAGCGTAGGGAAGACCACGACAAAGATGCTCACGGCTGCAGTCATGTCTGCCAAATACAGGACCATCTGCACGCAGAAGAACCTTAATTCCAATCTCGGGCTGTCCATGACTGCATTCAATGCTGACAGTACTACGGAAGCCATAGTATTTGAAATGGGTATGGACGGCAGAGGTCAGATCGCAGAGGATGTTTCGTTCATAAGGCCTGAGCTTGCGGTCATAACCAACATCGGTGTTTCTCATATGGAGCGTCTTGGAAGCAGAGATGCCATAGCCGACGCAAAACTGGAGATAACGGGGTGCTTCACAGACAGCTGCGCGCTGGTTGTCAACGGTGATTCCGATTATCTCCGTACTGAAGATGAAATACGCGAAAGATCACTTAACAAAAGCGCTTTTTCTGTTACAATAGTCAAGGCTCCGGAAGAAGTAAAGGATCTCGGACTTGAAGGTATCGAATTCGAATTCGAGGGACAGCACTACAGCCTGCCTTTAATAGGCAGACAGAATGCCGTGGATGCATGTCTTGCAGTCAAGGCAGGAGAATGGTTCGGAATATCAGCTCAGGAAGCGGCGGATGCTCTTAAAGACGTCGTAAGCACTGACAGAAGGCTTAAGGCTGAGAGAATAGGGGATGTGGTCCTTCTGGACGACAGCTATAACGCAAGCCCCGATTCCATGAAAGCCGGAGTGGCAGCTTTGGCGGCTGCCGAAGGAAAAAGGAAGATCGCCGTATTGTCCGATATGTATGAACTGGGCGATGCGGAGGAGGAAGGACATTTCGAAGTAGGCGCTGCAGTCGCCGAAAACGGCATTGATATACTTATCGCCGTCGGTGAGAACAGCAGCATCTATTCTCAGGGAGTGAGCAGCGTTAAGGATTCAAGGACTACGGTCATAGAACTCGGAACGAACCAAAGCGCTGTTGATATGGTCCTTCAGTTATTACAAAGCGGTGATGTAATCCTGGTAAAAGGTTCTAACAGTACAGGGGTGAGCATCGTCGCCGAAATGATCAGAAAGGCAAATCGTTAATGAAAAGCATATTTTTTGCAGCATTGATCACGGCAGCTGCAGCAGTCGTCTGTGCCGTGCTCACGTATATCGAGATCCCGCTTCTTAAAAAACTCAAGGCGGGACAGAACATAAGGGAAGAGGGGCCTCAGGCTCATCTTTCCAAGGCCGGAACTCCGACTATGGGCGGAATCTCCATGATCGCGACATTTACCCTGTTCGGAATATGCCTTATAATCTGGAAGTCCCAGGTCTACCCCACGGTCCTGGTCGTACTTTTCTGCACTCTTGCATATGCCGGAATAGGCTTTTACGACGATTTTCTGAAGATCAAAAAGCACGAGAACGAAGGCCTGAGCTCTAAGCAGAAGGCTCTTCTTCAGGTAGTGATCGGTCTTGTTCTTGCTCTTTATAGGTATTTTACAGGGCACACCGGAGTCTTCATCCCGTTCTACGGAAAGATGGTGGATTTCGGATATTTCATGATCCCGTTCACCATTTTCGTATTTGTCGCCATGACCAATGCTGTCAACCTTACTGACGGGCTTGACGGGCTTTCGAGCAGCGTAACTATGAACGCCTCTGCATGCCTCGGAGCTTTGCTGATCCTGGGTACAAAACATACGAATCACGAGACCGGCATCACGATGGGATATTCCGGAGATCCCGATACAGCAGCTCTGGCATTTGTCCTTTGCGGATGCTGCATAGGTTTCCTGGTCTTCAACCATCATCCGGCAAAGATATTCATGGGAGATACAGGTTCACTTGCCATGGGGGCGGCTCTATCAGCCATAGCCATGACAGACGGATTCGATTTCGCACTTCCGATCATCGGCATAGTATATGTTGCCGAGGTAGTGAGCGTGATCATACAGGTATACGTTTTCAAGACGCAGAACGGCAGAAGGTTCTTCCGAATGGCTCCTCTTCACCATCACTTCGAACTTGGCGGATGGAGCGAAGAAAAAGTCGATGCCGTATTTGCCCTCACGACTCTCGTGATGGGAGCGCTTTGTATATTTATTTTCTCTTTCGGGTTTTAAATGATTATGAAAAAAGTATTGGTAGTAGGACTCGGTATCTCCGGTATAGGAAGCTTAAGGCTTCTCAAAGGGAAGGCCGATCTTTATGCATATGATGCAAAAACAGAAGATGCGATAAGCAATGAGACTTTATCAGTCCTTCGCGAACTCGGTGTGAAAGCATTCCTCGGCACCGACCCTGAAGGAAAGTTCGACGAGGCCGTCCTGAGCCCCGCAGTTCCTCTGGACAACCCGCTGGTCATGCGTCTCAAAGAGCAGGGGTGTGAGATCATTGGTGAACTTGAGCTTGCTTACAGATACTGCAAGGGCAGTTTCATAGGTATCACAGGGACAAACGGCAAGACCACAACGACCAGCCTTGTGGGAGAAATAATCGCCAATGCCGGCATGGACTGCAGGGTCGTCGGAAATATCGGAGCTGCAGTTTCCGAAGAATGTGAAAAAGCAGGTCCCGATACGGTCATGGTTACGGAAATATCATCTTTCCAGCTTGAGACCATAGATCAGTTCCATCCGCATATAAGCGCGATACTGAATCTTACGCCCGACCATCTGGACAGACATAAGACTTTTGAGGGATATATAGCAGCGAAGGCGAGGATAACGGAGAACCAGACTCTCGGAGATTTCTTTATCTACAATGAAGATGACCCCGAAACGAAAAAGTTTGCCGATTCCGTAGACCATGTGCTGAAAGTTCCGTTTTCTGCGGGAAAAAGCAGCGAAGCTCTGGCTCTCATGTACAATGCAGCCTATGTATCAGGTGATGATATATGTGTGAAAAAAGGCGGCAAAGAGTATGTCATATGCTCGGTAAACGATCTTCAGATCCCGGGAAAGCACAATCTTGAGAACGCTCTGGCTGCAGCAGCCATATGTATTTTTGCAGGGGTCAAACCTAAGAGCGTCGCAAAATCGCTGAGAGCATTCAAAGGCGTGGAACACCGTCTTGAATTCGTAAGAGAATTCAAAGGTGTCAGGTATATAAACGATTCAAAGGGCACGAACCCGGATGCATCCATAAAAGCTCTGGAAGCAATGCCTGCACCGATAATAATCATAGCCGGGGGCTATGACAAACACCTTGACTTTACCGATTACATCAAGGCGATGAAAGGTAAAGTAGAATACATACTCCTGCTTGGGGCGACTGCCGATCAGATCGCAAATACCGCTCTTGAGAACGGTTTCCCCGATGACAGGATAATAAAGTGCAATTCACTGGAAGTCTGCGTCAGCAGCGCGGCAAAGCTTGCGGAAAAAGGATACACGGTCCTTCTTTCCCCGGCATGCGCAAGCTGGGGCATGTTCGATAACTACGAACAGCGCGGAAGAGAGTTCAAGAGACTGGTAAGAGAACTGTAGGGAATTGAAGAAATACAGATTCAAAAGCGGAATACACGAAGGGGATTACTGGATACTTTTTCTCACTTTAGGTATCTCGCTTTTTGGTATTGTCATGGAGTTCTCAGCCGGGTACTATGAGTCACTCAGCAAATACGGAGATCCTTACCATTATCTCAAATCTGCTGTCATCTGGTTCTTCCTCGGATGGTTCGTTTTCATCATCTGCACGTTCATAAACTATAACGTATATAAATATCTTGCGATACCGGCCCTTGTGCTCGGCTTCGTTCTTCTGGGCCTGCTTTTTACACCTCTGGGTACGACCATAAACAACGCTACCAGATGGATAGAGGTATTGAACGGAAGGATCACGATCATGCCGGGAGAGATCATCAAGACATCCATGATATTGTTTTTCAGTTGGTTCTACGCAAGAAGCAGGGAATATGCCGTCAGACTCAAGTGGGTATGCTTTGCCCTGGTGATCGCTGTCGCAGCATTTTTCATGATATATAAACAGCCTAATCTTTCGACAGCGCTCATAGTCGTAGCGCTGGTGTTCGGTATGATGTTCCTTGCCGGACTTCCGATCATATATATCGGAGGCATGGGGATCCTTATCGCAGCAGGCGTTGCATTCCTGCTTCTGTATAAAGGCGGATACATGATGTCCCGTATCACTTCTTTCACCCGTCCCTTCGATGATCCGCTGGGTGCAGGGTATCAGGTGGTGCAGGGACTTCTGGCTATGGGCTCAGGCGGCGTGTTCGGAGTGGGTCTGGGAAATTCCATCCAGAAAGCATTTTATCTTCCCGAAGCACAGAGCGATTTCATACTTGCGATCGTAGGAGAGGAGCTGGGTTTTGTTGGCATACTATGCCTTCTCATAGCATACCTTGCCCTTGTGTACTGCCTGTTCAGTACGGCACTTAAGGCGAAGGACAGATTCGGTATGCTGCTTGCAGGGGGAGTAGCCCTCCATCTTGGGCTTCAGGTCATACTCAACGTTGCAGTAGTAACGGCAACAGCTCCGCCTACAGGCGTGGCGCTCCCGCTTATCTCAGCAGGGGGAAATTCACTTATCCTCTATATGGCTGAGCTCGGGATAGTGTATAATATATCGAAACAGTCGAGGATCATCGAAGATGATGAATCTGCAGAAGAAGGAACAGAAGAATAAATGAGAGTACTTGTAACATGCGGCGGCACCGGAGGACATATTTATCCCGGGATCGCCATAGCGGATAAGATAAGAGAAAGATTCCCGGAAGCGGAGATACTTTTTGTCGGTACGAAGACCGGTATGGAGAACCAACTGGTGCCTGCTTCGGGTTATGATATACAGGGGATAGACGCAAGGGGTTTTGACAGAAAGCATCTTCTTTCGAATTTCAAAACGGTAAGAGAGATACTTAAAGGCAGTCATGAGGTCATTTCCATACTTGATGAATACAAACCTGATATAGCCATAGGTACCGGTGGATATGTTACGGGCCCTGTGCTCATGCAGGCGCATAAGAGGGGTATACCTTGCTGCATCCATGAACAGAATGCAAAACCCGGAGTTGCGAATACCCTGATATCGACATTCGCAGACAAAGTGTTCGTAAGTTTTGACGGGACTCAGAAGCGCTTTTTCTTCCACAGGAAAAGGAATATGCTCACAGGTAACCCCGTAAGGGCTGATTTTGCACTTCTTGACAGAGAAGAATGCAGAAAAGAAGCTGGACTTTCAGAAAATGATAAACTTGTTCTCATTTTCGGCGGAAGCCTTGGCGCGCAGGTCATCAATAACGAGGCTATACAGCTGATCAAAAATCTTGAAAAAGCCGGCAGGAAGGATGTCCGCGTGATATTCATTACCGGTAACAGGTATTATGAAGAGATAAAGACCATAGTAGACGGTAACAGGGATGAAGAACTTCCGGATTTCGTCACTTTGGTTGCATATGCATATAACATGCCGCAGCTCATGTGTGCAGCGGACATAGTGGTAAGCAGATCCGGGGCTATTGCAGTTTCCGAGATAGCTGCCTGCGGAAGAGCAAGCATACTTATTCCATCACCGAACGTTACATCGAATCACCAATATTACAATGCAAAGGCTCTTTCGGATAAGGGCGCTGCGGTTCTTCTTGAGGAGAAATATCTCCTTGATGAGAGCGTGGATCTTACGGAAGAGGTGCTTAAGATCCTTGACGATCCTTCAAAACTGGCGGCAATGTCCAGAGCATCAAAAGCCATGGGCAGGATCGACGCTGCAGATATGATCATCGATAATCTGGGTTTATAGATGGCTGAAACTACGAAGAAAAAAAAGAAACGCAGGAAGAAAAACTATCTTCTGCGCTTTCTCATATTCGCAGCTGTGATCGCGGGGATCTATTTCGTTCTGAACAGTTCCCTCTTTTATATCGAGAATTTCGAGATAAGCGGCAATTCTCATTTTTCAGACAGCATGGTGGCGGAGATGACAGGTCTGCGCACGGGAAAGAACATCTTTTTCGAGACGGATTTCAGATCCGCAAGGTACAACCTGATCAATTCGCCGTATATAAAGACGGCGAAAGTCTCAAGAAAACTGCCCGGTACTATAATCATCAAGATAGAGGAAAGGGAAGAGTTTGCTGCAGTATCCTACGGAGACAGACTGTTGATCGTGGATGGGGACGGACTTGTGCTGCGTATATCGGATAACGATCCTTATCTGCCGCTCATTTCGGGTCTTACTGTGATAAATGCAGCCGAAGGAAAGGCTCTTGATACGGAGCAGAGCTATCTTCTGACAAAAGGCCTGGCTCTTCTGAGGGAAGCAGAAGTCATAGATTTCTATTTCGAGCGCCTTGAACTGTCCGTATCGTCTGTAAAGGCATATATTTACTACGACCAGTACTACTGTGACGGGACTCTGGACAATATGATAGGTTCCCTGTCAAAGATAAAAGCCCTCGTTGCTGAGCAGTACAACGAAAATATCACCCACGGGGTCATCTATGTGGGCTCCGGAGGATATTTGTCTTATGCCCCATAAATTGATATTTTTTTATTTTTTCGGGTGTAAAAAAACACAATATATAGTATAATATCGTTTGAATTTATAGTTCGTTATTTCAGGAGAACAAATATGCCGTTTTTAGAATACGAAGCACCGGCGGAAACATCTGCCAACATCAGAGTTATAGGTATCGGAGGCGCCGGATGTAACGCCGTGAACCGCATGATAGATGCTAATCTCAGCGGAGTCAATTACGTTGCGGTCAACACGGATAAGCAGGCCCTTAACAAATCTAAAGCAGAACACAAGATCCAGATAGGTGAGAAACTCACAAGAGGTCTGGGTGCAGGCGGAAATCCCGAGATCGGGCAGAAATCAGCCGAAGAAAGTCTTGAGGCTATAGAAGAATTCGTATCCGGCGCGGATATGGTATTTATAACCGCAGGTATGGGCGGCGGAACCGGCACCGGAGCTGCTCCGATAATAGCAAAAGCAGCGAAGACATCGGGAGCGCTGACCATAGGTGTCGTTACGAGGCCTTTCAGTTTTGAAGGTAAAAAGAGAAGGGAACATGCTGATTTGGGCGTCAAGTTCCTCAAGAACTATGTTGATTCCCTCGTAGTAGTCCCCAACGACAGACTCCTTGAGATATCAGATAAGAACACAAGCATCATGGATGCTTTCAAGATGGCTGACGAAGTGCTGAAAGACGGCGTTGAGGGTATAGCGACCCTTATTTCCGACGCCGGACTCATCAACCTTGACTTCGCAGACGTCAAGACCATAATGAGCGACCGCGGAATGGCCCACATGGGAGTCGGACGCGGAAAGGGCGAGAACAGAGTGGCCGATGCCATCAAGAGCGCTATAGAAAGTCCGCTGCTTGAGACC
Organism: uncultured Oscillospiraceae bacterium; assembly: GCA_964444315.1. Classification (GTDB taxonomy): domain Bacteria; phylum Bacillota; class Clostridia; order Peptostreptococcales; family Anaerovoracaceae; genus RUG13409. Next base: position 20,419 of record CAYUGP010000004.1, read on the forward strand.
AGCATAGTCGGTGCCAAGGGCGTCCTCCTCAACATAGAAGGCGGATACGACCTCGGTATGCTTGAAGTCAATGAGGCTTCCGAACTCATCCATCAGCAGGTGGATGAAGATGCCGTCATAATATTCGGAACATCTGTCAGAGATGATATGGAAGGCGAGATCAAGGTCACTGTCATCGCTACGGGATTTGAAGATGCCATAGGAAAGGGCAGAGGTCTCGATGCAGTCAAACAGGCCGTGACCAACGAGCAGAGAGATCTTGAGGACTATATCAATTCTCAGACCGAACCTCTGGATAAGACATTCAGACCTTCTCTTCAGACGGAACTGTCCTTAGATGAAGAGATCAGAAATATAGTTTCTGAGAGCAGGGGCGAGACTCCGAAAGAACCGGAGCAGAGTGAACCTGTAAGAACTGAAAAGACAGCAGATGATTTCGATGAGCTTTTCAACAAAGCCTTCGGGACAAGAACGACAGAGGAGCAGAAGGATGACACGCAGTTTCCGATCCCGTCGTTCCTTAACAGATTCACAAAGCAGTAAAGTCATTTGCAAAACCGGGGCCGGTGACATCACCGGCCTTTTTTCGAATTAATGAAAACGATAAGTTCAAAGGACAACCAAATAGTCAAGGAAACAGCTTCTCTGCGTGAGAAGAAGTACAGAGATACTTTGGGCCAATATATAGTTGAAGGGCCCAATCTTGTCCGCGAACTCATAGAATACGGCGGAAGAATCCGGTTCATATTTCTTAAGGCCGGAGCCGGTGCAGAAGCGAGGCAGATCGCCCGGGATGCAGACGGACTTACGGCCGTATATGAACTCACAGAAGACTTATTCAGCAAGATCGACAGCGATATAAGCACTCAGGGAATAGTCGCCGTGGCCTGGAAACCCTCTTATGACAGGGATACTTTTTTCAGGGCAGTAGGTGAACGCAACGTCATCGTATTTGACAGGCTCCAGGACCCGGGAAATGTCGGGACTCTGATGAGAACGGCAGAAGCCATGGGATTCGGAGGTGCGGTGCTCATAAAAGGAACTGCAGATCCTTTTCAGCCCAAGGCCGTCAGGGCTGCTGCAGGAAGCATACTCAGGTTCCCGTATATATTCTGCGATAGCGGTGCAGAGGCGGGAAGCATGCTGAGAGCTGCAGGCAAAAAGCTCTATGCAGCCTTTATGGAAGGAAGTGTCTGCGTGACAGATGCAGATCTCAGGGAAAACGCTGCGATAATACTCGGAAATGAAGGAAACGGCGTCAGCGATGAGCTGGCAGCGGTATCGGAGAAACTCTACATA
>CAYUGP010000005.1:0-21613 GCA_964444315.1 uncultured Oscillospiraceae bacterium
ATAGTCTCCGTGTTCATAGAGGTGACGGAGATAGCCATGTACTGGATCCTCGGATACCGCTTCGCCACCATGGTGGTGACTCTCTTCTTCTGGCTGCCCATAGACATAATCTCTTTCATAGTATGGAAGAAGCATCCCGACAGGGTGGAAAAGCAGAAGACAGAGGTAAGGCAGCTTTCGGGCTGGCAGAGGATTGCCGTCATAGCGGGCATAGTGGTGTGGACCGTTGTGGTCGGCACCCTCATAGTCAAGCTCACCGACGGCCTTGCCGAGACCACGGACATATTCGACGAGACCGAAAGGACCAAAGCCATAGTGGTCTGCTATCTGGACGCAATGGTTTCGGCTCTCGACATATGCAACGGCACCTTCATACTCCTAAGGTTCAGGGAGCAGTGGATAGCCTGGTACCTGGAAGTCATATTCGATGCGGTCTGCGTGGTGCTCGGAGGACAGTACATGCTGCTTGTCCTCACGGCAGCCTACCTTACCAACACTACCTACGGCTTCGTAAAATGGGGAAGGTATATCAAAGAACACGAAAACGTGGTATAATAGGAAAGTATTGCAGGGGGATATGAAAAGGGATGGAAGAACAGATAGAAAAAAAGCCTAAGATCAAAAATCCTTACAGGCACGCCATGTTCGCAGGATTCGGAGCTCTGGCTCTGGCAATCCTTCTTTTCCTGCTGCTTTTCAACCTGGATTCTGTGGCAGACGGCATCAACGCAGCCATAGTTCTTCTCAGGCCTTTCATTATAGGCGGCATCATAGCATATCTTCTGTCGCCTCTTTGCAACAACATAGAGAAATGGCTCACGGCCATATGTCCCGAAAAGATAAAGAAGGCGGCTCCGCCCCTTGCGGTGGCTCTTTCAATGCTCTTCTTCCTTCTTCTCATATATCTTCTGATCATCATGATCATCCCTCAGCTCTATGCGAGCATCGTCTCACTCAGCGAGACTCTTCCGGGGCAGGTCGAAGCGCTCATCAACAAGATAGCAAGGCTTTTGAGAGACAATGAGACTCTCTACGGATACGTGATGACGGCCATTGAGAACATTCAGAAAGGATTCACGGACTGGGTCAACAACACTCTGCTCCCCGACATGTCCAGTATCATAAGCGGACTGGGAACGGGAGTGAAATCCGTCCTTTCGGTACTCCTCGATATAATAGTCGGAGCCATAGTTGCGATCTACTGCCTTGCGGGGAGGAAGACCTTCAGCCGCCAGGCAAACATGGTCCTCTACAGCATCGCGGGAAGGAAATGGGGAGATACCATCAAGAGCGAGGCAAAGTACGCCGACAAGATGTTCAACGGGTTCATCAGCGGCAAGTTCGTGGATTCGGCCATCATAGGCATTGTGTGCTATTTCTTCTGTATCATAGCTCGCATGCCCAATGCTCTCCTCGTTTCGGTCATCATAGGCATAACGAACATAATACCTTTCTTCGGGCCTTTCATCGGGGCCATCCCCACGGCTTTGCTCATACTGGTGCAGAGTCCCATGAAGGCTCTTATATTCGTCATATTCATACTCATACTCCAGCAGATCGACGGCAACATCATAGGGCCGAAGATCCTGGGGGACAGCACGGGACTTGCAAGCTTCTGGATACTCTTTGCCATCATGGTGTTCGGAGGCATATTCGGCTTCGGAGGCATGATCATAGGAGTGCCGCTCTTTGCGGTCATATATGACATTCTGAAGAAACTCATATTCCGGGGCCTTGCGAAGAAGAACATAGATCCGGGCGAATTCGGAGAGGAATAAGACAAAGACAGCGGGAGCATGCTCCCGCTGTAGTTATATATATCCGAAATTATACGCACGCTGTATATTATTGCATCACTGAGATCAAAGGAGGCGCAACATGAAGATCAAAAGAGTCTTTGCTATGCTGGTCGCATTCATGATGGTATTCACTATGCTGCCGGCGAATATCCTTGCAGACGGAGAAGGGACATATACCGTGAACCGTACGATAAAGATCACGGGGCCCGGCACCGTCAAATCACTGCTGTACGACGATGAGAAGACCTTCGAACACAGCGGTGAAGGCACCGCTGAGTATACTCACACCGTACAGGTCCCTGTGGGAAAGGCCTGCGCTTACCAGCTGGAAGCGGTGTCCAGCGAAGCCTATGCCTTTGACGGCTGGTACAAAAACGGTGAACTTTACTATTCGCTGTTTCAGCTGCCGGTGGGCCAGCCCTCCTACGTACTGAATCAGGGGGCCGGTGATACATTTACCATCGACACCGTCGAAGCCAAGTTCGTAGCGCGCACGTACAGCGTGAAGATACACTTTGAAGCTGAAGAGGGCGGATCCGTCGACCCGGTTCTATACACGAAGGACAATATCCCTGCAGCGACATGGGAGAGTTTCTCGAGCACGGCAACGCCTGACAAGAACCATGATTTTGCCGGCTGGTACTATAACGGGGAGCTGTTTACGGAAGATGAGACCATGACGGACAGCGTCAACAGCACCTATCTTTATGACCTTATAGAACGTACCTATACCGCAAAGTTCACTCCCACGCTTTATGAAGTCGTCTTTATGATCGTCACGGAAGATGAGGGAACTCATTATCTTTCCAGAAAGATGTATCCCTACGGTACGCCTGCGGCTGAGATAAAAGTTCCGGCTACTCCCGAAAGGGAAGGATACGCCTTCCTGTGCTGGAGAGAAGGAACTGCCGAAGACGCGCCTCTTATCCATGACGTTACAGGTCCGGCAGCATATTACCCGCATTACACCAAGGATCTCTATACCGTTGACCTCAGTTTCAATACTGAAGGGGACGGAACGGTCTCCCTTGAGTCGTACACAAAGAACGTTCCATTGGGAGAGAGCACCGAGGTCAGCTGCACGGCTTCTCCTTCAGAAGGAAACCGCTTCATAGGCTGGTACAAGGGCGATGCTCTGTATACAGACAGTGAGACCATGACGGCGAGCTTTTGCAGCTCGGTCCTCAATGAGCATATATCAGAAATCTATACCGCAAAGTTCGAAGCGATCGAATACAGCGTGACCGTGGAGAGCGGATCAGGCAGCGGCACATACACCAAAGGCGAGGATGTAGCGATCAAGGCAGATGCTCCGGCAGAAGGACAGCGATTCAGAGGCTGGACAGGTGCTGACGGACTTGTCTTTACAAGCGGAAGCGCAAAAAGCCCGGAAGCGGTATTCACCATGCCCGCAGGAGATGTGACTCTGGCTGCGACATACGGAGACCTGATGCTCGACTGGTCTTCCTTAAAGGAAGCCCTGGAATCAGGTGAGTCGGTAACGCTGTATAACGACGTGACCAGAGATGCAGAGGAGAGCATAAACATCGGCAGCGCCGCTGCTTTGGACCTTAACGGACACAGCGTTTACGGCTATGCCGAGGACGGCGATCACTACGATTACACGCCCATTATCATCGTAGAAGACGGCGGCATGCTTACTGTTAGCGACAGCAGCGAAGGCCAGAGCGGAAGCCTTGCCAAGGCGTGGGGGACGTGCATCATCCGTGTAGACGGCAGCCTGGTCCTTGAAGCAGGGACCATCACTAAAGCCACAGGGGGCGTGGATCTTGTGGGCAGCGGCCGCTTCACCATGAAAGGCGGAAAGATCACAGGCAATGCCTGGGGCGTTGATATCTTATCCGGCACCGCAAGCATTGCGGTGAGCGGAGATGTCGATATATCGGGCAATGCGACCGATGTCACACTCTGCCAGAGCGATCCTTCATCTTTCAACCCCATATACGTGGAAGGCAGACTCTCCGATGCGGCGAGGATAGGAGTGTATACCGACGCCCCTATCGATGCGTTCCAGGGAAAGGCGCTGGCAATCACAGAAGGTCTCAAGGCCAACGGATCCAAGGAAAACTTCCTGCTTATGGGAAGAGATGATATACGTATAGGCACTTTGGAAAACGGCGAGCTGGTGCTGTCGGCGCCGCGTACGCTGAGCTTGGGGGAGGATATCACTGCCGTATTCGGCGGAAGTGAATATACCGGTTCCGTCACAGGCCCGGTAGTCGGTGACGAGGTGGAGCTGCGCTTCGGCGGCGAAGTTCCCGAGGGCGTCGCCGTCCGCTATACCATAGAGGAGAAAGATACGTATATTCTGGTGGGGACTGTGTCCTATCCCGGCGCAGCCAGCGAAGACGGGAAATACGCGGTGCTCAGGATGCCTGATTGCGATGCAGCAGCAGACGCTGACATATACGGACTTAATATCCCGGACGGGATCATCATCGAGGAGAGCTTCGCCGGCGAAGGATCGTCTCTGGCTGCTGTCATCGACAGATCTTCAGGCGAGAGCATAAACATTCCGTATGCAATAGAAGTCGACGGAGTCACAGTCGAAGGTTTCACTATAGGGCAGGCTGCCACTCTGATGCTGCCGTTCTCTGCCGTATATACGGACGCTGACAGCATAGGAGCGGTCTTCTACAGCTTCAGCGGAGTGGAATATGACGAAGCCGGGCAGAAATGGACAGCCGGGTTTGTGCAGGTGCAGGAGGGCACTGTGCTCGAGGCGAATACTCCGTACATCATAGTGCCTCTGAGAACAAGCCTTACTTTCAGCAGCAGCGCTTTGCTCAGCACTGAAGGCGGAGGAGAGCAGCAAACTGCTGCAGATGACTGGGCAGTTAAAGGCGTATACAAGCAGACGGATATGACCGGTGCAAAAGAAGGCTACGGCTTTGTTTCTGCAGGAGAGGAAGGCGGTGTGGACAGGACAGTCGATTCTCTGGGATGCTACCTCTCATACATCGATACAGGAGCAGGTACAAAGCTTCCTGAGACCATAGAGGTCTGCATCGAAGGCAGCGGAGAAGCCTTGGGACAGTTCGTAAGGTTCGTAAAAGAGAACCCAAGCACCGACCCCGGAGATCCCAATGGTGACGGAAACGGCAACGGATCCGGAGATACAGGTTCCGGCAACGGCACAGGAAACGGAAGCGGAGAGACCGGACCCGGCAAACCGGAAGACAAGGCGGAAGGCGGCAAGGACAAGGAAACGGAGACTGAACCCGTGACGACTTTGATCTCTCCGGGCCCGGACGGCGGTACGGATAATGCCGGCGGACAGGAAGTCCTCACTACGGGAGCGGTCGATACCGAAAGCAGCAGGAAAAATCATACGTTGCTCTGGATAGGCATTGCAGCTGTCGTCATACTGGCTGCAGGAGGGTGGTACCTATTAAAGAGAAGCCGTAAAGAGTAAGTGATATACGGTGAAAAACGATATATAGCGAAATATTGAGTAAACGGTGCAGCAGAAGCTGCACCGTTTCTATTTTCTCACTGCCATGCCGTTTGCACAGGCAAAGACCAGGACATCCACCCTGGCGCAACCCGCAGCCTTGAGGGTCAGGGCTGCCTCATTGGCTGTGCTGCCCGTTGTGAGTACGTCATCTATGAGAAGCACTCTTTTTCCTATGAGGGAAGAGGCTTTTTTGGATATCCTGAAGGCCCCCTCCAGAATAGCCTGCCTTTCCCATCTTCCCGCCAGCCTTACGGACGGGGTCTCCTCCGGTTTCGTGAGCAGCTCTTCAAAAGGCATGCCCAGCTCTTTTGCCGTGAACACGGCAAGAAGTTTTGCCTGGTTATATCCTCTTTCCAGCTGTTTTTCCTTTGCAGAGGGAATGCAGCATATGCAGTCGAAGGCGGAGCGTACTTTTTCCCGGTCGTTTCCGAAAGAAAGGAGCACTCTTTCCGCCATAAGTATTGCCATGGGCCTTGCCAGGTAGCCCTCACCCCTGAACTTGAGTTTTTGTATCATCTGCCTGGGGTAGTAGCCGTATATGCAGCAGCTGTAAAGCTCGTCAAAGGCAAGATCGTCCATAGAAGATGCATAGGGGTTGTCAGATATCCAGCTGATCTTTTTTATGCAGCTGTCGCAAAGGGAGTGGATGCGGGTCCTTCTGTCTATGCTGTCCCCGCAGCAGGCGCAGTAAAGATTCTCCGGGAAGAGGAAGTTTATGATCCCGGGGGCCGTGAAGCTATTCATATACAAGATCCCAGAGGCTCCTGAGCCTGTAGGAAAGGCCTGAGTACCTCTTCTGTATGCTGTTGTTGTCTACCATGGCGTTGCACACGGCCGGATTGCCCACAAGGACCACCGCTTTTTTAGCTCTGGTTATGGCCGTATAGAGGAGGTTCCTCGTGGACAGCATGGGCGGGAATACCGCCATGGGCATGACTACAACGGGAAATTCAGAGCCCTGGCTCTTGTGTACCGTAAGGGCAAAGGCGCTCTCAAGCTCGTCTATGTTTGAGTAGTCATAGCGGACATACGTTTCATCGTCGAATATGACTCCTATGATGCCGTTCTCGTTGTCGACGGAGTCGATTATCCCCATATCCCCGTTGAAGACTCCGGTCCCTGAGGTCATGGTGCGTATGTTCATCCACTCCATGGAGTAGTTGTTCTTTACCTGCATGACTTTGTCACCGACCCTGTATATGCGCTCGCCTATCTTCTTTTCATCCTTTCCCGGAGAGGGAGGATTGAGGCAGTCTTGGAGCATCCTTGAAAGTTCCACGCAGCCGAGGTCTCCCTTTCTTGCAGGAGTCAGGACCTGTATGTCCCTGTAGGGGTCTATATCTTCGAAGAATGCGGGAAGTCTCCTTTGGCAGAGCTCCGCTATGGCAGGACGTATGTCCCTGGTGCTCCTTTGCACCATGAAGAAGTCCTTGCCCTTTTCGTTGAACACAGGGTGTTCTCCTCTGTTTATCATGTGGGCACCTACCACTATGGCGCTCTCCTGGGCCTGGCGGAAGATATCCGTGAGCCTGCAGCTTGCGACTGTCTCGCATTCCAGTATGTCCCGCAGCACGTTGCCGGCTCCCACAGAAGGAAGCTGGTCTGCATCTCCCACAAGCACCAGCCTGGTGCCGGGCCTTACGGCCCTGAGAAGGGCTTCCATGAGCAGTATGTCAACCATGGACATCTCGTCTATTATTATGCAGTCATACAGCAGAGGGTTTTCTTCGTTCCTGCCGAAGAACATGCGGTCGTCTCCATCTGCGTAGGCGTATTCGAGGAGTCTGTGGACAGTGCATGCAGGCTGCCCTGTCGCCTGCTGCATCCTCTTCGCGGCCCTTCCCGTGGGGGCTGCGAGGGCTGTCATTAGGCCTGCTCTGTCGAATACGGCAAGAATGGTATTTATGATAGTGGTCTTTCCCGTTCCCGGGCCTCCGGTGATGACCAGAATTCCGTTTTTGACCGAAGAGACCACAGCGTTTTTCTGCTTTTCCGAAAGGAGTATGCCGGTCCTTTGTTCTTCCTGGCGGATGAGATCTTCCGGGGATACGGCTATTCCTTCAAGCTCTGCGCAGCAAAGGGCGTGGAGCTTTGCAGCCGTGTATTTCTCAGCCCTGTAAAATGGGAAGAGCATATATACGGGCACTCCGTCTATCATGTCCTTGCAGATCTGGCCGTCCATGACCAGATCGAAAGCGCAGTCCGAAACCTGATCTCTTGTGACGTCCAGGAAGGCGGCGGCTTTCTCTGTAAAGTCCGCTGCCGGGGCGTAGGTATCTCCGGAGGAGGCCAGCTGCGACAGCATGTACTTTATGCCGCTCTTTATCCTTTCCGGAGAGTCTTCCGCCATGCCTGCGGACATGGCTATCCTGTCCGCTTTTTTGAAGCCTATCCCGTATATGTCGCCGATGAGGGCGTAGGGGTTTTCCTTTACGACCGTGACGGCAGACCTGCCGTATGCCTTGTAGAGCTTCATGCAGGTGCCTGTTGAGATGCCGTAGGCCGAGAGGGCGAGGACCGTGTCGGCATATTCCCTGTGCTCTCTGTAGGATTCCTCTATGGTAAGGGCTTTTGCCCTTCCTATGCCGGGCACTTCCGTGAGCCTTTCCGGTTCCTCGGCTATGACCTTGAGGGTGTCATCTCCGAACCTTGCCACAATGGCCGCTGCGGTCTTCTGTCCCACGCCTTTTATGAGGCCAGAGGATAGAAAGGCCGCTATACCTTCAGCTGTTGTGGGCTCCAGCTCCTCAGCCGAGGAGAAAGCAAACTGCTCCCCGTATTTGGGATGAGTCTTCCATTCTCCTATGAGGCGGTAGTTTTTGCCTGCCCTCGGATAGAGCATGTTTCCCACAGCAAAAAACTGCTCTTCGTCGGTTTCAAAGAGCAGTATGGTGTAGTAGTTCGTTTCGTTGTGAAAGATCAGCTCTGCAGCTTTTCCTGTCTTTTCTTCCTTCATGAATGCCTTGGTCTGCGAGCGTTACCTTTAGTTTATGGCTATTTTTTGAAAGTCGGCTTGTACAGCATGCGGTTGTCAAGGGTCCTTACTCTTTCGGAGAAGTGTCCTCCGTCCACACCCTCCAGGGCTGCTTCGAAGTCGAACATCTTGGCATCCAGCATGTCCAGATAGTGGAGGAGCTCAGCTTCCGGGAACATGGGCCTTACGGGGGAGCCGAACTCGGGCTCGTAGTGGTGAGCCAGTATCATGTGCTGGAGCATCACGGTCTTTTCTTCTGAAAGGCCTGCCTTCTTTGCCCTTTCCTCCATGCGTATGGTGCCCATGACTATGTGCCCCAGGAGATTGCCCTTCACCGTATATCCGTCGGACACTCCCAGCTCGTTTGAATGGAGTTCGTTGAGCTTTTCCATGTCATGCATTATGACTCCGCATATGACCCAGTCTCTGTCCAGATCGCCGTATACCTCGCACGCCCTTATGCCAAGGTCCAGCATGCGCTTGGTGTGGTAGAGAAGGCCTGCGAACTCCGCGTGGTGGTTCCTCATAGCCCCGGGATAGTACATGAGCCTGTCCTTGTTTTCCTCAAGGGCGTCGGTGCACACCTTCTTCAGTCCCTCGTCTTTTATGTCCTGAGCTTTGTCCCAGATGAAATCGAACATTTCGCCGGGGTCTTCCGGTGCTGCCTTGATGTAGTCTGCCATTTCGAGACCGTCGCTGCCCGGGTCGGCTTTCCTTATCCTTGCCACCCTCAGCTGCTTTATCCCGTTCCATTCGGACACAGAAGCTCTTATCTTTACGATATCGCCGTCTTTAAGTAAGCCGAGGTTTGCGCCTTCGACTTCGTCAACGTCCCATTTCTTCCCGTTGACGTCGCCTGTTCTGTCGCACAGCGTGACATCGAAATATGTCTTGTGATTGGATCCCACCTTTATTGAAGGGGATTTGACCAGAAAATAGTCGGTGAACTCTTCTCCGACCTGCAGTGTGTTGACGAAATATTCTTTGCTCATAAAGCACCTCTCTGACTGAAGATAAGGATATCACAAAGAGAGTTCAAAGTAAATTCATCTTGTGCAGAAAATGGAAAAATATAGAAATTGAAGTTTCTGTGTATTTGCGCATATGGGACACAAAAATATTGCCAAAAAAAGTAGCTGTGAGATATAATATACTGTCATATTGTGTAACAAAGGAGACAGCTTTGGGTCAATATATCACGGGTATTTTAACGGGAATAAGCATTACTGATATCATCGATATCGCCATAGTCAGCTTTATCGTGTATCACCTGCTGGGTTTCCTGAGATCGTCAAGAGCGGCGCAGCTTGCAAAGGGCATAATCATAGTCATAGCCATTGCATTCATCGCCGAGCTATGTCATTTCTATGTCCTTTCCTGGATCATAGGCAGGATGCTGAGCATAGGTCTCATCGCTCTGGTCATAGTGTTCCAGCCGGAGCTCAGGAGAGCCCTCGACTTCCTCGGCCGCAGCAGGATAGGCATCAAACAGCAGTCCATGAGCACCGAATACAACATGGGCGTCGTGGACTCCATAGTGAAGTCCGTGGAGTATTTCTCCGCAAGAAAGGAAGGGGCCTTGATAGTCGTAGAGCAGGAGACTGCCCTTGACGACGTTGCTGAGACCGGGACCGTAGTGGATGCGAAACTGACCACCGATGCTCTTGACAACATCTTTTACAAGGGCGCTCCTCTTCATGACGGAGCGGTAATCGTGCGCGGCGACAGGATATATTCTGCAGGCTGCGTCCTTCCTCTTTCCCAGAACCAGAACTTAAGCCGAGACCTCGGTACGAGGCACCGCGCCGGCATAGGCATTTCGGAAGTGTCCGATGCCCTCGTGATCATAGTGTCCGAGGAGACGGGCATCATTTCCATTGCAAGAAACGGAAAACTCTCCAGGTTCCTTGATCTGAAGAGCGTTGAGAAGCAGCTTCTCGACGCCTATCTCAACAAGGGGCAGGAAGATACCATAATAGCGAGACTGACGAAGCTTTGGAGGAAAATAGATGGAAAGTCGTAAGATATTGAGGCTGATAACCTCCGTTCTCATCTCCATAGCTTTATGGGTATATGTAATAAACGTGGTGAACCCCTCGTCCACCACAACGGTGAGAAACATCCCCGTCACCCTGACCGGCACGGAGGTACTCTACGGGAACAATTTGGCCATACAGGGAAGCGGAGCATATACGGTGGATATAACGGTGAGGGCAAACAGGTCCGAGCTTTCGACATTGTCTGCAGACAACATAGTGGCCAAGGCAGACGTGTCCGGACTTACCCTTGGCCAGGACTATATAACAGTGGACGTGACCGTACCCAGAGAATATACGGTGGAAGACATACGCTCCAGAAAGATACAGGTCTACGTAGATGAGCTTGAGAGAAAAACCGTGCCCATCGAAGTGACTTATTCCGGCTCTCAGAAAAACGGTTATGAAGCGACGGTCATTTCCATGTATCCGGAGGAGATCGAGGTCTACGGAGCGAAGACTCTGGTGGATGCCGTGGGGAGCTTCGTAGTGACGGTGGATACTGCAAAGCTGGAGCATGAGACCGTATCGGAGCTTCAGATCGAAGGAAAGGCGACGGATCTTTCCGGCAACGATCTTTCGAGCAGGGTGATAGTCGATGATCCTGTGATCACCGTAAACGCAACCAATTATTCGACCAAGTCGGCTGTTCTTAAAACGGGATATTACGGCCAGCCCTGGGCAGGTGCCAGCGTTAACAAGATAACGGCCCCCGACACCATAACGATAAAAGGACCTGTGGACAGGCTGTCCGCAGTTACAGAGATATACAGTGAGGAAATAGACATTGAAGGCATATACGGCGATGCCGATTTCGTCATAGTCCCCATACTTCCGGAGGGTATCTACCTTTCGGAAAAAGACAGGGGGATCAAGCTGGTCATAGATCTTGACGATATGGGTAGTCTCGATTTTTACTACTATCCCTACGAGATCTCCACGCTGAATCTAGGCGAAAAGCTCTATGCTTCCTATTCTCTGGAGGACGGTGCATATATCACGGCCACGGTCACCGGACCGCTGGAAACACTGAGAAGCATGTCCTCTTCCGATGTTACGCTGAGCGTTGACGGCGCAAAGTTCGTCCTCGGCAACACCAACGTGAAGGTGAATGCGTCGACGCAGATATCAGGAGTCAATATTAGCTTATCGCCTCAGACGGTAAGCGTTTACGTAAGGGAGAAATAGATTATGGGTAAGTATTTCGGAACAGACGGCTTCAGAGGAGAAGCCAACGTGGATCTTACTGCAATGCACGCTTTCAAGATCGGCCTATATATAGGGTGGTATTACGGGGCAAATCCCGAAATGAAGCACCCGGCCGATTACAGAGCGAAGATAGTCGTCGGGAAAGACACCAGAAGATCCAGCTACATGTATGAAGATGCTCTTTCCGCAGGCATAGCCGCAGCGGGAGCTGACTGCTACCTTCTCCACGTCACAAGCACGCCTTCGGTGGCGTACGTGGCGAGGACGGAGCATTTCGACTGCGGAGTCATGATTTCCGCCAGTCATAACCCGTTCACGGACAATGGCATCAAGCTCATCAACGGAGACGGTGAAAAGATGATGGACGAGGTCCTGGACAAGGTGGAAGCTTATCTCGACGGAGACTGGGAGGTCCCCCTGGCAACGGGTGCCAACGTAGGAAGCGTGATCGACCATGCTGCGGGAAGGAACCGCTACATCGGTTACCTCATCAGCCTTGCCACCTGCTCCTTCAAGGGAATGAAGGTCGGTCTCGATCCGTCCAACGGATCCACCTGGCAGATAGCAAAGAACGTGTTCGATGCCCTCGGAGCAGAGACTCACGTCATCAACGATCAGCCCGACGGACTCAACATCAACAGGAACTGCGGATCCACTCACATCGAGGGGCTTTGCAAGTTCGTAAAGGACAACCATCTGGACATAGGCTTTGCCTTTGACGGAGATGCGGACCGCTGCCTGGCCGTGGATGAGTACGGCAACGAGGTCAACGGCGACCAGATCATGTATATGTGCGCCAAGTACATGAAGGAGACGGGAGAGCTGGGAGACAGCAAGGTCGTGACTACTATCATGAGCAACTTCGGTCTCTACAAGGCTCTCGACGAGCTTGGCATAGGCTATGAAAAGACAGCCGTAGGCGACAGATTCGTATATGAGAACATGGCCGAGAACGGACACCTCATCGGAGGCGAGCAGTCCGGACACATCATATTCAAGAAATATGCCACCACGGGAGACGGAGTCCTCACGGCCATTCAGGTCATGCAGACCGTCGTGAAGCAGAAGAGCAGCCTGGCAAAGCTTGTGGAAGGCGTCACCATGTATCCCCAGGTGCTGAAGAACGTGGTCGTCACGGACAAGGACGAGACCATGGAAGACCCGGCTGTAAAGGCCGCGGTGGAAGCTGCAGCGGCAAAGCTTGGAGACAGCGGCAGAGTGCTTCTCAGAAAATCCGGTACGGAGCCGGTCTTAAGAGTCATGTCTGAAGCGCAGACCTTTGAGGCCGCGGAAGAGGCAGTGGATTCCATGATAGCTGCAATGAAACAGGCCGGAAAACTCATAAAGATCAAATAGGAGAGAGATAATGATACCTAAGATTTCAGAGCTCTTTGATATGGAGCATACTATAGCCGCAGAGCTTTTCGAGGGAAAGGAATACCCCTGGGAAGTCCTCGGTGATATAAAGGATTTCATTTTGAAGCTGGGCCCGACCCTTCCCAGGGATGAGTTCGACAACCCCTCGGAAGGCATATGGATAGCCAAGGATGCCAAGGTGTATCCTTCGGCATACATCGGAGCCCCCTGCATCATAGATCACGGCGCCGAGGTGAGGCACTGCGCCTTCATCAGGGAGAGCGCCATAGTCGGAAAGAACTCCGTGGTGGGCAATTCCTGCGAGGTGAAGAACGCCGTCATTTTCGACAACTGCGAAGTTCCCCACTACAACTATGTGGGAGATTCGGTCCTGGGTTTCCATACTCATATGGGAGCTGGATCCGTAACTTCCAACGTCAAGTCTGACAGGAAGAACGTCGTCGTAAAATCCGACGATGAGCAGATGGAGACGGGAAGAAGAAAGTTCGGCGCCATGCTGGGCGACTGGTGCGAGATAGGCTGCAACGCCGTACTCAATCCGGGCTCTGTGGTAGGAAGGAACGCCACCGTTTATCCCACAACATGCTCGAGGGGAGTGGTGCCTGCGAACAGCATCAAGAAAAACGACGGACGCATCGTTGAGAAGCGCACGGAGTAGGCTGAATAAGGTCAAAATATCTTTATATACAGCGCCTTCAATGGCGCAAGGAGGACTTAAATGAAAGTAATAATCGGATCGGAAGAAGAGATCGCAAAGCAGGCGGCACAGCAGTACGTGGAGCTTCTTAAAAGAAAGCCCAATGCTGTCCTCGGCGGAGCAACGGGTTCCACGCCTCTCGGACTCTACGCAGAGCTGGCAAGACTTAATAAGGAGGGCGTCATTTCCTTCAAGGACGTCACGACCTTCAACCTCGACGAATACGTAGGCCTTGACGGAAGCCACGACCAGAGCTACCGCTACTTCATGGACCACAACCTCTTCGATCACATAGATATAGACAAGTCAAGGACTCATGTTCCTGACGGCATCAATCTTGAAAACATCAAGACCTACGATGCCCAGATCGAAGCTGCAGGCGGCATAGATCTCCAGATCCTCGGGATAGGGGTGGACGGACACATTGCATTCAACGAGCCGGGCACACCCTGGGATTCCCTGACTCACGTCGTAGACCTCGAGGAGAATACAAGAGAAGTGAACTCCAGGTTCTTCAAGAGCCTCGACGAGGTCCCCAGGCAGGCAGTGACCATGGGCATCAAGTCCATAATGCATGCAAGGAGCATCATACTCATGGCCATAGGCGAGAACAAGGCTGAGGTCGTCGAAAAGATGATCAACGGCCCCATCGATACCCAGGTCGCGGCATCCATCCTTCAGCTCCATCCGGATGTAACGGTATATCTGGACCCCGCAGCAGCAAGCAAACTGTCAAAGTAGGAAAAAGCAGCCTCATATATAGAGGGGAATCTCTGAAAAAAACTGAAAAAAATGTCCGAAAAATGGGTAATTAATGTAAAAAAGGGTTGGCAATTAGCCAGCCCTTGTTCTATAATTAAATGAAAAAGTGCCCGACTGGGCGATTTTGTAATTTTTCAATTGGTAAGAAAGAAGACTAAAGAAATGAAAAACAGACGTGTATTTGCGATTCTTCTCTCAGTTCTGATGGTCGTAGCGTTGGTACCGGCTAGCGTGTTTGCAGACACCCCGGCACATACCATATCCGCATCCGGTATATGCACTATCACCGGCGACATCAACAGTTATTCTGATCTGGAAGAATTAGTTGAAAACCCCAACATCACATCAATAGTGATTAAGGGAAACGTGTTCACAAATGATCTTGGTGCACTGCGCCATCTCGGCGACGGAAATCCGGTCGACCTTACAAGGATCATTCCTCGTATCAATCTGGATCCGGACAACCTTAGGGAGAATGACAAAGTGGCATATCCCGCAAGGATTCTTCCTGAGTACGATACAACTACCCTCACATTTGCAGAGTCTCACGGAGTAAACAGCATTTCCGGACATGCGTTCCTGCAGGACTATTATTGGACCGGATATGTGACATATCTTTACGGTCTGGGAAGAGATAATTATGTAACCATCGAGCATCAGGTCGAAGACGAGAGTGGTGATCTTATGCTGTCTCATGCAGATAACACCTCGGTGTTTGACGACATCTCCGGTGATAAGATCTATATCAAGCAAATAAATGCCCCGAGAGATGCGATAACCCATACCTACGTATCAAAGATTCTGTATGAAGACGTATTGCATGGAGAAACATACAATACTGCTTCCCAGACATCCGGTTCTCCGTTCAAGATCTCGCAGTCTTACAACTACAACATAATACCTACTTTCTACAGTGCCATAAACATTGATGTTCCCGTAGTGACGCTGGGCTCCGTAGAAATCACTAAGGAAGACCCTGATCACAACGGACTTGCTGGAGCAGAGTTCAAGATCTATGAAAACATAAAAGTAGATGATGTCGACACTATAGGGGATCCGGCAAAAAGATATGATCCGGATAAAGATCAGTGGGTCGATATCGGGACAGTGCAGACAGGCGCTGACGGAAAGGTGACGGTCATAGGTCTTGCTACGGGTTATTATCACATCGTCGAGACAAAGGCTCCTGCGGGATGCATGATTGATGAAGCTAATAAAGACCACCTGGTGTTCATATCCGGCAACAGTGGAAACAGCAAACTTGACTTTGCCGGTGGCGAAGGATATTCTCTCAGCTTCAATAAAGAGGAATCCAGCTTCACTCCTAACTGGGCAGGAAATGCAGCATCGGGACTTCCTATAGACCTCGTTCCCGGAGCTGGTAACACAGAAGGCCCTCACGCTGCTATGGAGTACGCCATGGACGTGTTCTTCAAAGCGGGTGGCAACACTGTGGCATTCAGTGATGCAACACTGGCAGCGGCTATCGATAGTTCCGCCATCAATTCGCCTAAATATACACTCACAGTAGGAGGTATCACAGAGGAATTCACCAATCTTACCGGTACAGACGGACTCCTTGCATATGTCAATAACGAGCTCATTGGAAACTCTGTTATAGACAGTGAGGATGCAAGAGATATGGTCGATGTCGATGTAGACGTGGATGTCGTATATATCCCGAACGGCACCACAATGGCTAAAACCACATTTGTCAATCAGTACATTCCGTGCGAAGTTACAGTCAACAAATCCTGGATCAACGACACTCCGGCACAGAGAGGCGAATACCTTGACGTTCAGCTGTTGCAGGACGGAAAAGCTTACGGAGATCCCGTAAGACTTACCGAGGCTGAGAAGTGGACATATACATGGACCAACCTTCCCGGAAACCACACATATACAGTAGCAGAGCCCATTGTTCCTGAGAACTATGTCATGGGATCCCAGACGACTAAAGATCCAGGTGCGACAGTGATCAAGATCACAGTCGACATCACCAACACATATGTTCCGAGTGCAGCAGAGACCTTCGATAACTCGAAGATCCTGATCATAGTATCCTGCACCATGGTCCTCGCAGTATGCTTCCTTGCTCTCAAGATGCGCAAGACAGCAAGCAAATAGTCTGACTTAACCAATTGTTTATAGTGCCCCGTCTTTTAGGCGGGGCATTCTTATATAAATCGTTTCTTTGAAGTATAAAAGGAGAAAGACATGAAGAGCTCTAAAAGACTTCTGTGCTGTATGCTGGCTCTCGTGATGATAATGGGCATGGCAACCGCCGTAGCTTTTGCCGGTGTTGATGACGTGGTCGTCGATTTCGACTACAGCCAGACGAACTCTACATACAGCCATCGCGATTACCCGGGAAGAACATTCCCTGCATATTTTTATGACGGCAACGGTCATTCGCCTGTCATCACGGTAAAAGACGGTGACAAGGTGCTGACCAAGGATGTGGACTATACCATTACTTATTTCATTCTGAATATGACGTATGGCGGAGGCAGCGAGTGGGCAGAACCGCCGGAGGGAGGAGTATGGAATGGTGACGATAATGACAACATATTCAAGGTGGCAGTATACGGTGCAGGCACGTATGAAAGTTTGTATAAGGATTCAGAATTTGCTATTATCGCAAGACCGTCATATCACGTTTTTTTCAATAAAAACGACGGAAGCGATACATTTTCGAGCAGCGATGTCCTTCACGGAGACCCCGTCGATCCGAAAAACATACCCGCATTTGAAAGGGAAGGATATGAGCTTGAAGGATGGTATACCGATGCGGCATGCTCTCCTGAGAATAAGTTCGATCTTTCTTCCGGTATTACCCGTCTGACGAATCTGTATGCCAAGTGGACAGAGCTGGTAACATCTGTAGAGGTGACCATGCCTGAGGTCTTTGAAGGCGAAGGTTATCAAATGACGGAAGGCTGGGGGACCACTCCTTCTCCAAAGGTAACTCTTCCCGCAGGTGCAAAGGTCCTGCTCACCCGGACCGAATGGGTGGTTCCCGGAACAGACGAGCTCATGGGATTCAGTATTCCCACAAGTGCTGCCACCTTCAAAAAGGGCGACGAGGTATACATCTTCACATATCTGGACTGTGATGGAGTCGATTGTCAGTTTATCCATGACAAGATCAGAGAAGAGCACGATGTCGAGATCAAGATCAACGGCGGAGAATATGTGAACAGTTATCTTTATCCCTACATGGAGCGTGCTACGGGAGATGTCACCGGATATACGCTGATCATAGCTTCCAAGGTCATAGTTCAGGGAAGACCGGCTCCGGACACAGGAGACAATACGGCGATGATACTCCTGACATCGGCTGTTGCCGTGCTCACTCTTTGTTATCTGGCGCTCAGAATGCGTAAGACATACAGATAAAAAAAATAATATATAGAAGAATGATGAAGCCCTGCCTTTGAAGGCAGGGCTTCTTAAGTTTGTTTTGATATACTACAGCTCTTCGTCTGACAGGACTTTTATCCCGTCTTTCATGAGCATTTCCGCCGTGACTCCGTTTCCCTTTGCCTTGGCTCCGGAGAAGCTCCCGTCATAGATAATTCCTTTGCCGCAGCTGGGACTGCCGGATTTGAGCACGGCACAGTCTATTCCGCTCTGCTTTGCCAGGGCAAGGGCCATTTCAGCGCCTTTCCTGTACTGGGCCGTAACGTCTTTGCCGTCTTTCATGAGCACGGCTCCGGGCCTTGTGATGCTCCTAAGAGTGCCCTTTGAAGTGCGCTGCCTCTCTGACGGTATTCTGGGGGTTGCCAGTCCTCCCATCTGCTCGGGGCATACGGGGATCAGTACCGTATCCTTTTTCTTTGCCAGTTCCAGCACCTTTTCGCAGGGCTTGGACTTTCCGTCATATCTGCATTCAAAGCCCAGAAGGCAGGCGCTTACGAGTATCTTTTTCATTCGTGTTCTTCCTTTTCGTACAAAACGACATCCGTCTGTCCGTCCACTTCCTCAAAGGAGACTTTTACGACTTCCCTTTGGGATGTGGGAACGTTCTTTCCTACGTAATCAGGCCTTATGGGAAGTTCTCTGTGGCCTCTGTCGATGAGGACTGCAAGGCCGATCTTGGCCGGACGCCCTTGAGAAAATATGGCCTCTATGGCTGCTCTGGCGGTCCTTCCCGTGTACAAAACGTCGTCGCAGATGATTACCTCTTTGCCCGTGATATCCTGCCCCAAATCGATGGTTTTTACCGTCGGGTCATCTGTCACATGGGTAAGGTCATCTCTGTAAAAAGTTATGTCAAGCTCGCAGACAGGCAGCTCTATGCTGCTGTGTTTTTTTATGTTTTCAGCTATCCTTACGGCGATGGGGACCCCTCTTGTTTTGATCCCGGCAAGCACTATGTTCGAAGGATCCGGACTCTTTTCGACTATTTCGAAAGACAGCCTGGTCAGAGCTCTTCTGACCGCCGTCTCATCCATGAGCTGTACTTTCTTTTTCATGATGCAATTCCTTTCTCTGAAGGGCATTATTGCTTACCCTGATGAGTCATAAGTTACTTAACATTTTACAGTCGGGCGAAAGTTTTTTCAATGCTTCCTTGTAGCTCTGGCCCATTGGGTGGTAAACTATACGGGAAAGGGCGCTTTACTTAAGCGTCCGGATATATAAAGGTAGGAAACATTATGGACGAATTCTTGAAAAACCTTACGGTATTCGATCATCCCCTCATCAAGCACAAGGTGTCTCATCTTTGCGATGTGAACACGGGATCCAAGGAGTTCTGCGAGCTGGTCAATGAGATGACCATGCTGATGGGATACGAGGTACTTAAGGACCTTAAACTTAAAGACGTGGAGATCCAGGCACCTCTGCAGAAGATAACGACTCCGGTCCTTGCTGAGGATATAACGATCGTGCCCATCTTAAGAGCAGGCCTTGGGATGGTAGACGGGATGAGGGCTCTGGTCCCGACGGGAAAAGTGGGACATGTGGGTCTGTACAGAGATGAGGAAACTCTTCAGCCTGTGACTTACTATTTCAAGCTACCCGTAGACGCGGCAAAAGACCAGGTGATCATAGTTGACCCGGCGCTTGCCACGGGAGTGTCTGTGGACGCTGCCATCAAGTACTGCAAGGAGGCGGGATGCACAAGGATCAAGGTCATGTGTATATTTGCTGCAAAGCAGGGCCTTGAGCTGGTATACAAAAACCATCCGGACGTAAAGGTATACTGCGCCAATTATTCAGACAAGCCGCTGAATGAAAAGGGATACATCCTGACCGCTGCCGGAGATGCCGGAGACAGAGTCTGCGGGACCGTATCGTACAAACCTCAGAAGTAATATATAAAGGAAAACAATTGACAAAGAGCTTTGGGACGGCTGCTACGGGCTTTGTGCCTTGCTGCGGCTTTTTCGGCGATCTTTTTTCTTGACAAAAGGAGCGGCTTTCCGTTGACAGAAAAGCTGCCTTTTGGTACTATATCGAAGGATAAAAAACATTGATCTTTAAATCCAATACAGAGATATTGGCAAGGAAATGTAACGGCGCTGCGGCGCGGTAGTTTTTGAAAGCAGACCTTGCCAAAAATGGCAAGGTTTTTTGTTTTGGACTTAAAGGAAAAGCAGATCATAATCGAGTTAAAAGGAGACAAAAATGAAACTGATCTACGACGTACATGAAAAACCGAAGGGAAGGGAGAATCTCCTCTTCGCATTTCAGCAGATGATCGCCATCATGGCGGCCACACTTCTCGTTCCTATGATCATGAGCGGAAACGGACTTCCCTCTGATCCTGCTGCTGCCCTCTTCGGCGCAGGCTGCGGAACACTTATCTATCTTCTCTTCACAAAATCAAAGAGCCCCGTATTCCTGGGAAGCTCCTTCACCTTCCTCCCGGCATATGCCGCATCCATAGGTGCAGGCTACGGATACTGGGGAGTCATCATCGGCGTAGGTATCGCAGGTCTCGTATACGTCATCTTCGCCCTCATCATCAAGGTCTCCGGCAGCGGATGGGTAAACAAGCTCATGCCGGCAGCCATCGCAGGACCTATAGTCACTCTCATCGGACTTTCCCTTTCCGAAACAGCCACAGGCTGGATGGCATCCAACGGCGGAGATAAACAGAACATTCTCTACATCGTGGTAGGTCTCTTCACCTTCTTCGCCATAGTATATTCTTCCGTCAGGGGCAACAAGAGCATGAAGTTCTTCCCGTTCATTTACGGAATAGGTGCAGGATACCTCCTGGCTCTGGTACTTACCCTTATCGGAAGGGCGGCAAATATCCCCGCGCTTCAGATCACCAGCTTCGATTCTTTCACGGCTGCTTTCGGAACATTCTCCATCAGGTCCATCGTGGACGTGCCGAAGCTCTTCGTGTTAAGAGCAGTTCAGACTCAGGGACAGTATGCAGCCATAGACTGGTCTGCAGTTGCCACGCTCCTTCTGATCTATGCACCTATCGCAGTTGTTGAGCTCGCTCAGCACGTGGGCGATCACAAGAACCTCGGCAACATCATAGGAAAAGACCTGATCTCCGAGCCCGGACTTGACAGGACTCTCCTCGGAGACGGAATCGGTTCAGTAGTCGGTACTGTCTTCGGAAGCTGTGCCAACACCACATACGGCGAATCCATAGGCTGCGTAGCCATCACAGGAAACGCATCCACATACACCATCAGAACGGCAGCTTTCGGATGCATGCTGCTCTCCTTCTTCACACCCTTCGTGGCTCTCATCAACTCCATACCGAAGTGTGTAATGGGCGGTGCCTGTGTTGCTCTTTACGGATTCATCGCAGTATCCGGACTCCAGCTCCTCTCCAGAGTCGATCTCGGAGACAACAGGAACCTCTATCCCGTGGCAGCCATCCTGGTATGCGGCATAGGCAGACTTACGATCAGCTTCGGACACAACGCTGCAACAGGCGGAAGCCTCTTCACTCTCACGGCTCTTGCAGTAGCTATGATAGTCGGTATCATCACCAGAAAGATCGCAGGTGAAGGTTCTGAGGCACAGAGCAACGATGCAGCAGTTGCAGACTACAAAGATGTCGATTTCGGCGACGAATAAGGGTAAGATCGCGACTCAAAATTGTTGAAAACACCACATTTTGTGGTTCACTTTCGGGCCTTACACAAGGCCCGATTTTTCTTTAAAAAAGCCTTAAAAAAGTTAAAAAAACTTGTTGACAAACAAAGGTCAAACCATTAGAATAAAAAAGCTCGCCACAAAAAGCGGGCATGTACCTTGAAAACATCAAATAGTGTAGAAAAACAAAGTCAAGAGAAAGGGATT
>CAYUGP010000006.1:0-18847 GCA_964444315.1 uncultured Oscillospiraceae bacterium
CGAACGGCACGTACGGTGGTGTGAGAGGGGGATTAATTTCCCCCTACTCGATTTGAACATGATTATATATTGATATCGGTCATTCATCTGTCGAAGCCAGCGGTTCGACTTCTATACCAAGCGGCCCGCACATTTTCTTTAGACCGGATACATCTTTGCTGTTGCCGAAAACGGTCATTTTCTTAAGCTTTCTGAACTGGCTGATCTCTCTTTCTGTGAGCTTATGAAAATCGAATCTGTCATCCCTGCCATCCCACTCCGGTGCGATCTGCATATATATTTCGTCAGATCCGTCCATCTCGATCTTCGTTACAAGATCTGCAAGTCTTGCCGGGATAGGAAGTTCCTTGAAGTAGTTTACAGCGGCTCTGACTTTTTTATCAGTTTCAAGGTTCCAGTGAGCTTTTTTGAAAGCCATGTAGTCATAGATATCGAAATATGGCTTCAAAGCCAGCTGCTTATACATGAGTTCGTCGATCACGGCCAGTTTAAAGTTGAGTGTATCAAAAACCAGACACTCTTCATCAGGGATGATGATATCGAAGTTTTCGTTGCTTTTAGGTCTTTCCGGCTTGAATGTGATATTCACATCCTTTATTATTTTATCTCCTTCATATACGGATCCTTCGTCTTCAGAATACAAACTTGCGCTGACGTGACAGAGGACTGCTTCTCCTTTCTCGTTTTTGATTTCGGGCTGATACCCGTACCCTCCCGCAGTACGCCACATTTTTTCCTGCTGGATATTCTTCCCAAAGAAGGTCATGGTTCCTTCGTACTGTTTTTCGGGTTTTGTATCTTTGAAACCGTAGACCTGTTTGCCTGTCACGTACAGTGTCAGCGCGATGATGGTATGTTCATTGTCTACGTATGCTTTTTTCTTTTTAAGGTTATTCAGATAAGCAGGGGATCCGTTAAAGACGATCCCTAGTTCATCATAGATGTAATCAATATCTTTGAACCGCTCGCTAAGACAAACTCTTGCTTCTCCGAGGTTTGCCTTAAGCTCTTCATAAGAAATGGGAAAGCTTAAATGCTGTCCGTTGATGGTTACCCCATTATCAAGTATGTCTACAGTGTTCAATGCTTATTTCCTTTCCGGCCCAGTTTGACCACTCTGTATCAGGAGCCCGGTTCCGTTATTTGAGGTACTGGGCAAAATACTTAAAAGCTTTTTCCTGGATGTCTGAGTCAAGGAGCTGCTCCAGATACTGTTTGGTATGGAACATTTGAGCATCGATACGGGAATACAATTCCTCTACGAACTGATCTTCATCGATTTGAACATCTTTGGTCGAAACTCTGTATTGAAAGACTTTTTGGTGACGCTGATATAACTTGCCGTCTTTTGATATAAACAAATAATTCATATCAAGGCATTCTATGGTTTTTGGGATACTGAAAAACAGAAAGGGGATATATATTTTCTTCTTGGTCCAACTATTTGTTTTAAGAAGAGCCTCATAAAAATCCGGCAATTCTTTTTTCAATGCCTTTGTATAGCGTTGTTTGATCAAGGCGGACAGTCTGTTTATTTCATCTTGCTGAGAATCCTTTTCTCTTTTAGCCTCTCGGCCCTGATCGATCAATTGGTCATATTTTGACATTTGGTTTCCTCGCTTTATTCTTGAATCGTTATTTATACCACTTTGCTCCGGCCAGAGAATCTGTGATCATGGCCTTGCAGAATCCGCTTGTAAGATCCGGGAACTCATTTTCAAGCATGGTAGCTGCCTTTAGCCTGGATATTTGCTGCTTCTTTATCATATCTGCAAGCGCCAAAGACCGCTCTTCTATTACCCTGGTCAGAAAGATGATCGGTTCCTTTTTGTGCCGGAAGAAAGCATTGACGGTTTCCATAACAGCTTTTGTATCTTCTTCTGACAGCTTGTTCTGTCGTTTTTCCTCTGGCAGATCCCAGGGCCAGATCTCGCGGTCTTCTTTTTCAAGCCAAAACATTTCATATGGATCGGCAAGGAAATAGCTTACCATGACTTCTCCCGGTATCCTGACGGTCCTGTCCCCGTAGTATACATCAGCGCATGATTTGCTGCTTATCCTGGTGCCTGTTATCTGCCACTCTTTCTGCGTCATGTTCTCACCTGCAGTTTATTATCGGTTTGTGTACACTAATGATGATCTTCTGTAGATTCTTTTTCTTGCTTTATTATATCATACCCAGCAAAAAAGAGACCTTGCGGTCTCTTTATAGTTATATGGTGGAGCATAGGGGGATCGAACCCCTGGCCTCAAGATTGCGAACCTTGCGCTCTCCCAGCTGAGCTAATGCCCCGAAAAGGCTTCTATATATTACCCCAAGGACAGTAGCATTTCAATGTTTTTTTTGTAATTCCAGAAAATACTGATATAATAAAAAAGATATACAGAAAGGAATTGGTTCCGGCTCGAGAGGAGCCGGAAGGGGAAAACGAAAAATAATGCTCAAACGCTTGCTCAAATGTGTCAAGGGATATTGGTTCTATACCATCGCCACACCGCTTCTGGTTCTTGCCGAAGTGCTGATGTCGGTCCTTATCCCGTATAAGATGGCAGACCTCATAGACAATGGGGTCGAAGCCGGTAACATGGAAGTAATAAAGCAGACAGGAATGGTACTCCTTCTGTTTGCGGTCATATCCATGATCTTCGGAATTCTGTCAGGTGTTTTTTCGGCTGTCGCTTCCTGCGGCTTTGCCACTAACGTCCGACACGATATGTATCACAAGATACAGACTTTCTCGTTCTCAAATGTAGACAAGTTCTCCACTGCCGGTCTTGTGACCAGGATGACATCCGATGTGACGAGGCTGCAGTTCGCATTCAATATGGCCACGCGTATGGCTGCAAGGGCCCCGGCGAATATGATCTTCGCTCTGATCATGTCCTTCAGGATCAACAGAAGGCTTCCGCTCGTTTTCATCGCAGTGCTCCCGCTCCTCGGTTTTGGGCTCGGTTTCATCATGTTTAAGGCAATGCCTCTTTTCAAAAAGGTATTCGAGTCTTACGACGATGTCAACAGGGTCGTTCAGGAAAATGTCAGAGGCATAAGGGTAGTCAAATCTTTCGTAAGGGAAGAGCATGAGAAGGAAAAATTCGCAGGTGTCGCAGGAACTCTTAAGAGCCTTTCTGTAAGGGCCGAGAGGATCGTTGCCATCAATGCTCCCATAATGAACAGTTCGATGTATATATGCTCTCTCGGAGTTTGCTGGCTGGGAGCTAAGCTCATAGTCGGAGGCGAGATGACTACAGGACAGCTCATGAGCATAATGAACTACATACTCCAGATACTCATGAGCCTTATGATGATCTCAATGATCTTCCTCAACATGACACAGGCAAAAGCAGCCGGAGACCGTGTGGTGGAAGTCCTCAATGAAGTCCCTGACATCAGGAACTGTGAAGATCCTGTCATGGAACTTAAAGACGGTTCTATCAGGTTTGAAAATGTCAGCTTTGCATACGGGGACGGAAAAGACTGTCTCAAAGACGTAAACTTTGAAATAAAGTCAGGAGAGACCATAGGTATCATAGGCGGTACGGGAACCGGAAAGACCAGCCTCGTGCAGCTGATTCCGAGACTTTATGATGTCAGGTCCGGCGCTGTTTATGTAGGAGGAGAAAACGTCAAAGATATAGATCTGACCGTGCTCAGGCATGGGGTGGCCATGGTGCTTCAGAAGAATCTTCTTTTCTCGGGTACCATAAGGTCGAATATGCTGTGGGGAAAGACCGATGCCACGGATGCGGAAATCTGGACGGCTCTCAGGCTTGCCCAGGCAGACAGTTTCGTAAGAGCTCTGCCCCAGGGTCTTGATTCTCCCATTGAACAGGGAGGATCTAATGTATCCGGAGGGCAGAAGCAGAGGCTCTGCATAGCCAGAGCTCTTCTGACCGATCCTAAGATCCTGATCCTTGATGACTCTACGAGTGCGGTCGATACCGCCACCGAAGCGGGGATAAGAAAAGGCTTCAGGGAGTTCATGCCCCAGGTCACTAAGCTCATAATCGCTCAGCGTATCTCTTCCGTCAAAGATGCAGACAGGATAATAGTCATAGAAGACGGTGAGATCAATGGCATAGGCACTCATGAAGAATTGCTGGCATCCAACAGGATATACCAGGAAGTATATGAATCTCAGACGAAGGGAGGTGACTTCGATGAGCCGCAAGCAGATTAAAGAAAAGGAAAAGAAAGAAGAACAGGTTGCTCAGACCGGATATGCCATACGAGGCGCTTCCGGAGGCAAGATGAGATTTGAACACGACACGGGTAAACTTCTTGTCAGACTGTTCTCCTTCTTCGAGAGAAGATATATCATCAGGCTCGTGCTTGTCGCAGTGTGCGTTGTGGCCGCCGCTCTCATAAGCGTGCGCTCATCCATGTTCCTCGGCGAAGTCATAGATAACTGCATCAAACCAATGCTTGCGCAAGAGGTCCCGGATTTCGGTCCTTTAAAGATTGCCATGGGGCGTATGGCTTTCCTTTACGGACTCAGCGTTCTGGCCATTTTGCTTCGTCAACTGCTGATGGTAGACGTTAGCAACGGACTTTTATACAAGATGAGAACGACTCTGTTCGGCCATCTTCAGACACTGCCCATAGGATACTTCGATACTCATCCCTACGGCGATACGATGTCGAGGTTCACCAATGATATAGACAACATAAGGCAGCTGGTATCCCAGTCCCTTACGGAAGTGTTCTCCTCAGTGATCTCAATTGTCACTGTATTTGCGGCGATGATCACTCTTTCATGGAGACTGACTCTGGTGGTCATAGGGACTATCATTGTCATCTATTTCGTGAGCATAGGAGTGGGCGGAGCCTCTTCGAGGAACTTTACCTTAAGGCAGTCCTCTCTGGGACTCATGAATGCATTCATCGAAGAAAATCTCAACGGACAGAAAGTCGTCCAGGTCTTCTGCCATGAGGATGCCATAAAATCGGAATTCGACGAAAGAAACGAAGACCTCAGGAAAAAGTCAGTCACTGCCAATGCTCTGGCAGGCATACTGATGCCCATAAACGTCAGCCTTGGGAATATACAATATGTCATACTGGCAGTTGTCGGAGGATATTTTGCGATAAACGGCAAAGGCGCCCTCACCCTGGGCATGCTCGCTTCCTTCCTTACTCTTTCAAGGAACTTCACAAGACCGGTAACGATGATATCTCAGCAGGTCAACTCGCTGGTCATGGCCCTTGCCGGAGCCAGAAGGATATTCAAAGTCATAGACGAGCAGCCGGAAGTCGATGACGGATACGTAACTTTAGTCAGCGCCGAGGAGGCAGAAGACGGTACTCTCACGGAAGCCGATCATGTTACAGGAATATGGGCATGGAAGTATCCCCACAAGACCAGCGGAGTCCTCGAATATGTAAAGGTCAGGGGGGACGTAAGGTTCAACGAAGTCGACTTCAGCTACACGCCTGAAAAACAAGTGCTTTACGACGTGTCTCTGTTTGCGAAACCTGGTCAGAAGATAGCCTTTGTAGGTTCTACAGGAGCGGGGAAGACGACCATCACCAACCTTATCAACCGCTTCTATGATATAGAGGACGTCAAGATCAGGTTCGACGGCATCAATATCAACAAGATAAAGAAGGCGGATCTTCGTCATGCCATGGGCATAGTGCTTCAGGAAACCAACCTGTTCACGGGTACCATTGCCGAAAACATCAAATACGGAAAGCTTGATGCAACAGATGAGGAAATGATAAATGCGGCGAAGATAGCCAATGCTCACAACTTCATCATGAAACTGCCTCAGGGCTACGATACGGTCATATCCGGTACCGGCAGCCAGCTCTCGCAGGGCCAGTGCCAGCTTCTTGCGATTGCGAGAGCGTCCATAGAGAACGCTCCTGTAATGATACTGGATGAAGCTACATCCAGCATAGACACGAGAACAGAGACCCTCATCCAGCAGGGTATGGACAGGCTCATGTCAGGAAGGACGACTTTCGTCATAGCTCACAGACTGTCCACCGTTCAGAACGCCAATGCCATAATGGTAGTCGAGGGCGGCCGCATAATAGAAAGGGGCACCCACGAGGAGCTGCTCGAACTGAAAGGCAGATACTATCAGCTTTACACAGGTTCATCAAATTAGTTGTTGAGAGGGTTTCGATATGCCTGACAGCGGTATTTTAGCAAGCCGTATAGATGAGATAGCAGGTAAGATGCAGGACACGGGAGACATATCCACGGAAAGCAGATACATAGGTCTGGGAAATATAGTGGATGAGTTCATCGATCATTCCATCACTGCTCTTTTCCCGTATCATTTCGGAAAGAATTTAGAGCGCTTCGTTCCCAGAGAGAAAAGGACCTGGGAGCTCATGAGAGCCTTTGATGCTCTAGCAAGAGCCTTGTCTTTCATCCTGGAAGATGCTTCGGCAGCCGAGAGCAAATCCCTTGAGGTCATAGAGCACTATCCCGAGATTCTGTCTGTAGTGGAAACTGACATACAGGCAGGTTATGAAGGCGATCCGGCTGCCAAGAGCACGGATGAGATAGTCCTTACATATCCGGCCTTCAAAGCCATTACCATCTACAGGATAGCCCATGTCATGTACATGATGGGGATAGATATCATCCCGAGGATGATGACCGAGCACGCCCATACGATCACGGGTATCGACATACATCCCGGCGCGACCATAGGCAGATCCTTCTTCATAGATCACGGCACCGGCGTCGTCATAGGAGAGACGACTACCATCGGGGACAATGTCAAGCTTTATCAGCATGTGACCCTCGGAGCCAAGAGCTTCGCCGTGAATCCCGACGGCAGCCTTGTGAAGAATATCAAGAGGCATCCCGATATAGGGGACAACGTGGTCATATATGCCGGCACTTCCATACTCGGAGGTAATACCAGGATAGGAAGCAACACGGTCATAGGCAGCAATCTCTGGATCACCAGATCAGTACCAGCCGGGACTGTGGTGAGGACTCAGGAGGAGGCGGACTCATTCTCTGTATGAGACATAAAAAGTATTCAAAGCAGTCATTCGACTGCTTTTTTTTATGTCCCAAAAATGATAGAATATACAAAAGGAGAAACCATCTCCTTGTTTTGTGTCGTATATAGCATTTGGGTATACGTAATTATTAATATATTTTTTGGAGGAAACATTAATGGCCAAAAAGACTAAAACCATGGATGGCAACAGCGCAGCGGCATATGTGTCTTATGCATTTACCGACGTTGCTGCCATTTATCCTATCACCCCGTCATCACCCATGGCGGAAAACGTGGATGAGATGTCTGCTCACGGACAGAAAAATATTTTCGGGCAGACCGTGAAAGTCGTTGAGATGCAGTCTGAAGCCGGAGCCGCAGGTGCTGTCCACGGTTCCCTCGCTGCAGGCGCCCTCACGACGACCTACACAGCATCCCAAGGACTTCTCCTGATGATCCCGAATATGTACAAGATCGCAGGCGAACTGCTCCCGGGAGTGTTCCATGTTACCGCAAGAACTCTTGCCACTCATGCCTGAGCATATTCGGAGACCATTCCGACGTAATGGCATGCAGACAGACGGGCTTCGCTCTCCTTTGCTCCAACTCCGTACAGGAAGCTGAAGATATGGCAGCGGTGGCTCATCTTTCTGCAATAAAAGGCAGAGTGCCTTTCCTGCATTTCTTCGACGGATTCAGAACATCTCACGAGATCCAGAAGATCGAGCTCATAGACTACGAAGACCTCAAAGGACTCGTGGATATGGATATGGTAAAGAGCTTCAAGGACAACGCTCTTAACCCGGAACACCCGGTCATCAGAGGAACTGCCCAGAACCCGGATATCTTCTTCCAGGCAAGAGAAGCATCCCAGGGATATTACAACGCTCTTCCTGCTATCGTTGAAGACTACATGAAACAGCTCGGCAAGATCACCGGAAGAAAATACAAGCCTTTTGACTACGTAGGCGCAAAGGATGCCGAAAGAGTCATCATCGCAATGGGCTCAGTCTGCGAGACAGCCGAAGAGCTCATAGACGTTCTTCTTAAGAAGGGCGAGAAGGTCGGACTCGTGAAGGTCCACCTCTACAGACCGTGGGCACCGAAATACCTCAAGGCTGTTCTGCCCAAGACAGTGAAGAAGATAGCTGTACTCGACAGGACCAAGGAACCCGGAGCTTCCGGAGATCCTCTCTACCTCGATGTATGCTCAGTATTCAACGGCGTCAAAGACGCTCCGGTCATCGTAGGCGGAAGATACGGACTTGGATCAAAGGATACTACGCCCGGACAGATCAAGGCCGTGTTCGACAACCTCAAGAAGGCTAGCCCTAAGGATAAGTTCACCATCGGCATCGAGGACGACGTTTACGGATCCTCTCTCAAGACGGCCGATATCGTAACGGAGCCCGAAGGCACCGTAAGATGCAAGTTCTGGGGACTCGGTTCCGACGGGACCGTCGGTGCCAACAAGCAGGCTATCAAGATCATAGGAGACAACACCAAGCTCTATGCACAGGGTTACTTCTCCTACGATTCCAAAAAGAGCGGAGGAATCACCATTTCCCACCTCCGTTTCGGAAAGAACAAGATAAGATCGACATATCTCATCACCACTGCTGACTACGTTGCATGCCACAATCAGGCATACGTACATCAGTACAACGTCATAGAGGGACTCAAGAAGGGCGGCAACTTCGTTCTCAACTGCAACTGGGACGATAAGGACCTGGAGAAAAACCTTCCCGCATACCTCAAGAGATATATCGCAAACAACAGGATCAACTTCTACACTATAGACGCCGTAGCGATCGCAAAGGAGATAGGACTCGGAAATCACATCAATATGATAATGCAGTCCGCATTCTTCAAGCTCGCCAACGTCATCCCCATGAAGGATGCTGTCAAGTATCTCAAGGAATCCATAGAGCACACCTACGGACGCAAGGGTAAGGATATAGTCGAACAGAACTATCAGGCTGTAGACAGGGGAGTCACAGGACTCCACAAGGTGGAAGTGCCCGAAAGTTGGAAGACAGCTGAGGACAAGAAGGCCAAAGCCTCCAAGAACCCCAAGTTCATAGATGAGATCCTGGTACCCATGAACAGACAGGAAGGAGATAAGCTCCCCGTAAGCAAGTTCATAGGCATGGAAGACGGTCACTTCCCCAGCGGAACATCCGCATACGAAAAGAGGGGCGTCGCCATCAGCGTTCCCAAGTGGGATCCTGAAAAGTGCATACAGTGCAACCAGTGCGCATTCGTATGTCCTCATGCGACCATAAGACCGGTCCTTCTCGATGAAAACGAAAAGGCCAAGGCTCCCAAGAGTTTCGTGACCATAAAGGCGACAGGCAAAGATCTTGAGGGTCTTTCCTACAGGATGCAGGTATCGCCTCTTGACTGTCTTGGATGCGGCAACTGCGTCGATATCTGCCTTGCCAAAGACAAGGCCATCACTATGGTACCTCTCGAAGAACAGCTTTCAGAAGCTGCCAACTGGGAGTACTCCAGGAAAGTTACAGAGAAGCCTCAGGCCATAAAGGCTACGGTAAAGGACAGCCAGTTCAGGAATCCTTACTTCGAGTTCTCCGGTGCCTGCGCAGGATGCGGAGAAACTCCGTACATCAAAGTCGTAACCCAGCTCTTCGGAGACAGGATGATGATAGCCAACGCAACGGGATGCTCCTCCATCTGGGGCGGATCGGCACCGTCGATGCCGTACACCAAGGATGCAAACGGAAGAGGACCTTCATGGGCAAACTCCCTCTTTGAAGATAACGCTGAGTATGGACTGGGAATGGCTACAGGTGTTCGCCAGAGAAGAGAAGTCCTTCAGGACCTCGTAAAAGAGCTCTGTGAAACTGCAGAGAACGGATCCGTAAAGGAAGCCGCATGTGCATGGCTCGAAGGCTTTGCCGACGGTGAAGGTTCGAGAGACCGTTCCGAGGCTCTGCTCCAGGCTATAAAGGACGCTAAGCTCACCGGCAAAGCAGGAAAGCTTGGCAAGGCAGTTACCGAAAAGAAGGACGACCTCGTCAAGAAGTCGGTATGGTGCCTCGGCGGAGACGGATGGTCCTACGATATCGGATTCGGAGGACTTGACCACGTGCTGGCATCCGGCGAAGATATCAACGTTCTGGTATTCGATACGGAGGTCTACTCCAATACCGGCGGACAGGCATCAAAGGCTACTCCGACCGCTGCCATCGCCAAATTCGCCGCTTCCGGAAAGAAGATAAAGAAGAAGGATCTGGGTATGATAGCTGCAAGCTACGGATATATCTACGTGGCTCAGGTGGCTATGGGCGCTGACAAGAACCAGTTCCTGAAGGCAGTCAAAGCAGCAGAAAGCTATAACGGACCTTCACTCATCATCTGCTATGCACCTTGCATCAACCACGGTATCAAGGGCGGAATGACAAGGACTCAGAGCAATGAGAAGGATGCAGTTGCCTGCGGATACTGGCAGCTTTACAGATTCGATCCTCGTGCAAAGGAAGAGGGAAGGAATCCGTTCACACTGGATTCCAAGGATCCGACAGGAAATTTCAGAGATTACATCATGAACCAGGTAAGATACAGCAGCCTGGTGAAGGAATTCCCGGAGACTGCGGAAGAACTTCTTGCAAAGACCGAAGAAGACGCCATGAAGCGTATAGCAGGATACAAGAAGATGGCTGCGGAATAGACCGCGCTTTGAAAACAAAGACAGAGAGCTGCATCAGCAGCTCTCTGTTATTTTTTCCATTCTTCTTCTCTGTCGTATTCTTTTTCTAAAAGTGCTACAGCCCTTGCGTACTTTGATCTGTCTTCCGGTGTCAGTCCATGCCGCTCCGCTATGTCTTGGGTAAGGTCCAGAACGTCTGAGAGCTGCCCGGAGTAAAGCTCTATCTCCATTTCGGAGATGGACTCCTCTTTTTCACCGGCAACGACCGAGCCTATGTCTATAGCCAGTTCCACTACGCTGGAGCGGTAGTGGATCTTTGCACGTCTCCTGGTGACGAGGGTCTCGAAAAGCATTTCCAGCGGTTCGTCTCCCACCAGATCGCTCATCTTGCGTCCGTCGATGCTATCTTCGAAGATGTCCACAGGCGGTGCTATGAGGCAGCTGTCCGTATCTACGGGGATGTTCACTTCCTGATGTTCGTGAAGCCCTTGCACGGCTTTGTTTCCGCCCCACTTGAGCGTAGCGAAACATATGGCTCCTTCGCAGCGTACTCTCAGGGCCACATTGTTCTTCTTCAGCACTCTGCCTGGCGTGTCGAAGTATGCGCCCTCCATGTACACCGATTCCGGGCCGATCGCTTCGCCGTATTTTCCGGAAAGTACCTCTTCCCAGATAAGATCAGCGGTTTTCCCGTCTTTGATTGTGTATTTCGTTTCCTGTTCCATTGTGTAAAACGCAGAGATATTAACACGTATAATTCTTTATTGCAAGGATTTTATTTCTTTGCATGCTTCCGGTTATTGTGGTATAATCCTATCTTGTCTCATTATGAGATTCAATAAGGAGGAAATTATAAATGAAAACACAATTTGTCAGCAGAGAAGGAAACAACGCGAAGTTTACTATCGAGTTCACAGCAGAGGAATTCGAGGCGGCTCTCCAGAAGGCATACCTTCAGGACAGGGGCAAGATCAGCGTAGACGGATTCAGAAAAGGTAAAGCTCCGCGAAGCATTATAGAAAGAAAATACGGATCTTCGGTATTCTTCGAAACAGCCATAAACAACATGGTGGAAGAGGCTTATCCGAAGGCCATAGATGAGCATAAACTGGAGCCCGTGGACAGACCCTCCCTCGAGTTCGGAGATGAAACGATCGAACAGGGCAAGGGATTCACAGTCACCATCAGCGTGACGGTTTCCCCGGAAGTCGAGCTCAAGAAATACAAGGGACTCAAAGTAGAGTTCAAACCCATGGTCATCACCGATGAAGACGTCGATGTAGAGATAGACAACTTAAGGTCCAGGAATGCAAGGCTCATAAGTGTCGACAGAGCCGCAGAGATGGGGGACACCGTAGTCATAGACTATGCAGGTTTCACAGGAGACAAGCAGTTTGACGGCGGCACAGCAGAGAAGTTCTCTCTCAAGCTCGGTTCAGGTATGTTCATCCCGGGATTCGAAGAACAGCTCGTAGGGGCCAAGGCCGGTGATGACAAGGATGTCAATGTCACTTTCCCCGAGGATTACCAGGCTGCAGATCTGGCGGGTAAAGATGCTGTTTTCAAGTGCAAGGTACATGAAGTGCAGTACGAGGAGTTCCCGGAACTTGACGATGAGTTTGCAAAAGACGTCTCCTCTTTCGATACTCTTGAAGAGCTCAGAGCCGACATCAAGGAAAAGCTTCAGAAACAGACAGATGAGAAGAACGCATATGACGGCAAGAACAAGGCCATGCTGGCTCTGTGCGATGCCAACGACTTGGATATCCCGGAGGTCATGATCCAGGATGAGATAAACCAGATGAAGAACGATTATCTCCAGAGGCTCATCAACCAGGGCGTATCCGCAGATGCAGTCAAGAAATACCTCGAGTCTGCAGATCAGACACTCAATGAGAACTTCAGACCTGATGCGGAAGCCAGGGTCAAGACGACCCTTCTCGTTCAGGCTGTAGCCGCAAAGGAAAAGATCGAAGCCACTGCAGAAGATCTTGAAAAAGAGTATCAGACCTATGCAGACATGTACAAGATGGATCTTGACAAAGTCAAGGAATCCCTTGCTTCCAGTGAAAACTATCTCAAGGAAGACATAGTATACAGAAAAGCTGTAGACCTCATCTACGAGAATGCCAAGATCACTGAGCCCAAGGTCAAGAAGGAAAAAGCCGAAAAGGCTGAGAAAGCAGAAGAAAATGAGTAATTTAGTACCCATTGTAGTAGAGCAGACCGCCAGAGGCGAGCGCTCCTACGATATTTATTCCAGACTCCTCAAAGACAGGATCATCTTCATAGATGACGAAATAAACGACGCTACTGCGAGCCTTGTGGTCGCACAGCTTTTATTCCTGGAGTCGGAGGATCCTGACAAAGATATCAATATATATATCAACAGCCCCGGCGGCTCCATAACAGCCGGCATGGCCATATACGATACCATGCAGTACATAAGGCCTGACGTATCGACCATCTGTGTCGGAATGGCAGCTTCCATGGCCGCATTCCTCCTTAGTGCGGGTACCAAGGGAAAGAGATATGTCCTTCCGAATTCAGAGGTGATGATCCATCAGCCTTTAGGCGGAGCAAAAGGGCAGGCTGAAGATATCAAGATAGCAGCGGAGCATATACTTAAGATCCGCAGCAAAATGAACAGCATACTGGCCGCAAACACCGGACAGCCGCTTGAAAAGGTGGAACAGGATACGGACAGGGATAATTATCTGGATGCCGAAGAAGCCGTAGCATACGGTCTGGCAGACAAGGTGGTAGAGAAGAGATAAATGCCTAAATACGATAGTTCAAAAGAATTGGTGTGCAGTTTCTGCAGCAAGCCTCAGAGCATGGTCAGAAGGCTCATAGCAGGGCCCGACGTGTACATCTGTGACGAATGCGTTGCCATGTGCCAGGATATACTGGACGAGGAATTCGGAAAGATAAAGGAAGAAGCCCAGGTCGATTTCAGCGGGCCGCTCCCCACTCCTTCCGAGATCCATGACGCTCTCAACGATTACGTCATAGATCAGGACAGGGCGAAAAAGATACTTGCAGTAGCTGTATACAATCACTACAAAAGAGTCAAAGGACTTGCTGCATCCGCTGCGGATACGGACGATGCGCTCAAAGACGTGGAGGTTCAGAAGTCCAACATAATCATGATCGGACCAACAGGATCCGGGAAGACTTTGCTTGCCCAGACTCTGGCCAAGCTCCTTGATGTGCCCTTTGCCATCGCCGATGCGACCGCTCTTACGGAGGCAGGTTACGTGGGAGAGGATGTGGAGAACATACTCCTCAAGCTCATACAGGCGGCTGACTGGGACCTTGAAAAGGCTCAGAGAGGCATAGTCTATGTGGACGAGATAGACAAGCTTGCAAGAAAGACGGACAATCCGTCCATCACCAGAGACGTATCCGGCGAAGGAGTGCAGCAGGCACTTCTCAAGATACTTGAAGGCACCGAAGCCAACGTTCCTCCCCAGGGCGGACGCAAGCACCCCATGCAGGAGTTCATAAAGTTCGATACGACAAACGTCCTCTTCATCTGCGGAGGCGCTTTCGACGGACTGGATAAGATCATCCAGAGGCGCATAGGTGAAAAGACCATAGGCTTCAATTCCGAGATAGTGTCCGTCAAAAAAGACGATCCTCACATTCTCGAGCAGGTGCAGGGCGAAGATCTCCTTCACTACGGCCTGATACCGGAGTTCATAGGAAGGGTGCCGGTCATAGCTACGCTGGATGAGCTGAGCATAGACGCCCTGATGAGGATAATATCAGAGCCTAAGAATGCGCTCCTCAAACAGTACAAAAAGCTTCTCGCCTATGACGGCGTTGAGCTTGAGATAGACCAGGATGCTGTAAAGGCCATAGCCGAGAAGGCTGCAGCCAAGAAGATAGGCGCAAGAGGCCTCAGGTCTATAATAGAAGAAGTCATGACGGACGTGATGTATGAGGTCCCGTCCAAGAAGGACATCAAAAAAGTCAGAGTAACTAAAGAGGATATTATAAAAGGAAAGATCGCTATATGAGTGAACTGATGCCGCTTATCCCCCTCAGGGGTGTTACTGTGTATCCGAATATGGTAATCCATTTCGATCTGGGAAGAGAAAAGTCCATCATAGCTCTGGAAAGAGCAATGATGATGAACCAGACCGTGTTTTTGACTGCGCAAAAGGACATCAACACTGATCTTCCCACCGCAAAGGATATCTATAATACCGGCACCGTCGCGAAGGTGAAGCAGATGCTGAAGCTCCCGGGAGATAACGTGAGAGTACTTGTGGACGGTCAGTACAGAGCGGTTCTGGAAGAAGTCAATCAGGAAGTACCTTACTTCCTTGTTTCGGTATCCGGAATAGCTGAGGACGATCCTGAGAATCCCGGAGCAGATGTGATCGCTCTCATGAGGACGGCCATGGATCTTTTCGACGAGTATTCCCAGAAAAGCCCCAAACACGGGACAGAGAATACGGTCAGCATCGATACCATAAAACAGGGCGGCAGACTGGCGGATACCATTGCATCACTGATGCAGCTTTCCGGCGAGGATGCACAGAAGATCCTTGAGACCATAGACGTCAAGAAAAGACTTAAGCTAATAATAGAGATACTCAAAAGAGAGAACGAGATCTTAAAGCTTGAAGACAAGATCCACTCAAAAGTAAGGAACTCCATGAACAAGAACCAGAGGGAGTATTACTTAAGAGAGAGGATCAGAGCCATACAGGAAGAGCTCGGAGACGGAGAGAGCACGGAAGGCGAAGCCGAAGAGTGGAGGAAAAAACTCTATGATCTCAAGCTTTCCGAGGCGGTGACAAAAAAGATCGAAAAGGAGATAGATAAGTTCTCCAAGATGCCGTCCAACTCTCCGGATATATCTGTTTACAGAAACTACATAGAGAGTGTCCTCACACTTCCGTGGAACGATGCTTCCGATGAGGAGCTCGACCTCCTGGCGGCTGAGAAGATACTCGATGAAGATCATTACGGCATGGAAAAGGTCAAGGACCGCATAGTGGAGTTCTTGGCAGTGCGCCATCTTTCCGAAGACAACAAGGCACCCATACTCTGCCTCGTAGGTCCTCCCGGAGTGGGCAAGACTTCCATAGCGAAGTCTGTGGCAAGAGCTACGGGCAGGGAATTCGTTCACATGTCCCTTGGCGGAGTCAGAGACGAAGCTGAGATTAGAGGACACAGAAGGACCTATGTGGGGGCAATCCCCGGCAGAGTCATGACCCTCATAAAGGAGTGCGGAAAGAACAATCCTGTATTCCTTTTCGACGAAGTGGACAAGATCGGCATGGACTTCCGCGGAGACCCCGCTTCTGCCCTGCTGGAGGTCCTGGACCCCGAACAGAACAAGGAGTTCGTCGACCACTACCTGGAAGTGCCTTTCGACCTTTCGGGCGTGCTGTTCATAACTACGGCAAACGATACTGATACCATACCAAGACCTCTCCTTGACAGGATGGAGGTCCTGGATCTGTCCGGATATACCATGGAGGAAAAGACCCAGATCGCTCTCAAGTACCTCGTACCCAAGCAGATCAAGGCTAACGGTCTTACATCCAAGCAGGTATCTTTCAGCACCGCAGCTGTTACGACCATCATAAACAACTATACAAGGGAGTCCGGTGTCAGGAGCCTTGAAAAGAATATAGGGTCAGTGTGCCGCAAGGTAGCAAGGAAGGTCGTCGAAGGCGATACTTCAAAGCACAGCATAACTGCAAAGAATATAGAGGATTATCTGGGAAAGAAAAAGGTCTTTTACGATAAGATCCTCGGTAAAAACGAAGTAGGCGTAGCTACGGGGCTTGCATGGACCGTCGTAGGCGGAGAGACTCTGTTCATCGAGACTGCGGTCCTCCCCGGACAGGGGCACATACTCCTTACGGGCCAGCTGGGAGACGTCATGCAGGAATCTGCAAAGGCAGCCATCAGCTACATAAGGGCTCATCAGAAAAAACTGGGCGTGGATCCCGACTTCTACAAAGATAAGGATATACACATCCACATCCCAGAAGGAGCCGTGCCCAAGGACGGTCCAAGCGCAGGGGTCACCATGTGTACCTCGGTGGTGCCCGCTCTTACGGGAAGACCCGTAAGAAAAGACGTTGCCATGACAGGAGAGATCACCCTGAGGGGCAAGGTCCTGGCCATAGGAGGCTTTAAAGAAAAGGCGCTTGCCGCTCACAGGATGGGCATAAAGAAAGTCCTGCTCCCTGCGGACAATAAAAGGGATATAGAGGATCTTCCCGAAAGCGTCAGAAACGACATGGAGTTCGTGCTTCTGAACACCATAGATGATGCTCTGCGTGAGGCATTGGTATGATCATCAAATCTGCGGAATTCATAACATCCGCGGTCAAGCCTTCCCAGTATCCTGAGGCGGGACTTCCCGAGATCGCTTTTGCAGGCAGATCCAATGTGGGGAAATCTTCTCTCATAAATCTGATTCTTAACAGAAAGGCTCTGGCCAAGGTCAGTTCCTCTCCAGGAAAGACCAGGACCATCAATTTCTTCGATATCAACAACGGAGAGTTCAGGCTGGTGGATCTTCCGGGCTACGGATATGCAAAGGTCTCAAAGTCCACGAGCGAAGACTGGGGCCGGATGATGGAGACTTTCCTGACTAAAAGAGAAGGGCTTCTGAAGGTCGTCCAGCTGGTGGACTCAAGGCATGAACCCAGCGCTCAGGATAAGCAGATGTACGAATTCCTTCAGTACTACGGTCTGGACGGTCTGGTCGTCGCAACAAAAGCTGACAAGCTTTCCAAAAACGAACTGACGAAGAATCTGACCATGATAAGAAAAAACCTCGGCATGGAAAAGGGAGACGTTCTCATAGCCACATCGTCTTTGAGCAAGACCGGTATTCAGGAATTGCTTGATAATATAGAAAAAATACTAAGCAATCAGGAGAACGCAGAAAAATGACCGAAGAGATTTTGATCACAGAAGAGCAGATAAGAAAAAGAGTCGATGAACTCGGTGCTCAGATCACGAAGGATTACGAAGGTAAAAGTTTGCTTCTGATAGGGATACTCAAAGGATCCGTTCCTTTCATGGCAGATCTGATGAGAAGGATAGACACGGATGTCGAGATAGATTTCATGTCCGTATCGTCCTACGGAAGCACCACCAAGAGCAGCGGAGTAGTTAGGATACTCAAGGATCTTGATCACGGTATAGAAGGAAAGAACGTACTGGTCGTGGAAGACATAGTGGATTCAGGGCTTACGCTTTCCTATCTCAAGGAGCATCTTCTGGGAAGAAAACCGGCTTCCCTCAAGGTCTGCACATTCCTTGACAAACCGTCCAGAAGAAAAGTGGACTTCGTTCCCGACTACTGCGGTTTCGAGGTGGAGGATAAGTTTATAGTAGGCTACGGTCTCGATTTCGATCAGAAGTACCGTCAGCTTCCGTATATATCATGGATAAAAGAAGTGGAATAGATAACAGGAGGGTAAAAATGGCTTATCAGGTTCCAGCCGGAATTTCCAACAAACACATTCATCTTTCAAGAAAAGACATGGACGTTCTCTTCGGAGAAGGCAAAGAGCTCACAAAGAAGAGCGACCTCAAGCAGCCGGGTCAGTTCGCTGCTGAGGAACAGGTAGTTATCGAAGGCCCCAAAGGGTCTGCAAAGCTCCGTGTACTCGGACCTTTCAGAAAAGAGACTCAGGTAGAGCTCGCCATGACAGACTGCAGGACTTTAGGAGTTGCAGCTCCCATCAGACAGAGCGGCGACCTTGAAGGAACACCTGGAATCAAGATTACAGGTCCCTGCGGCAGCGTTGAGCTCGATCACGGTGTGATAGTTGCTCTCAGACACGTACATCTGTCTGCTGACCAGGCTAAGGAAGCCGGAGTGAAGGATCAGCAGGTCGTATGCGTAAAGGTCGGCGGCGAAAGAGGTCTTATCTTCGAC
The DNA here is from genome assembly GCA_964444315.1 of uncultured Oscillospiraceae bacterium. GTDB lineage: Bacteria > Bacillota > Clostridia > Peptostreptococcales > Anaerovoracaceae > RUG13409. The sequence goes on from CAYUGP010000006.1 coordinate 18,567, forward strand.
AACGTAGTCGTACGCTGCGGAGACGGACACACAGCTGAATTCCACGTCGATACCGATGAAGGAAATGCTGCAAAACTGGGCAACGGAGACATGGTAGAGATCCTTCTCTAAGATCTTGAAAAAAAGACTCAAAATTCTTTCAAAAAAGTGAAAAAACTTGTTGACAAGGATATATCATGAGTCTATAATCTCAAATGTTCCGCCTCTTTTCGAAGAGGCGCTACATATGTACCTTGAAAACATCAAATAGTGTAGAAAAACAAAGTCAAGAGAAAGGGATT
>CAYUGP010000007.1:0-18679 GCA_964444315.1 uncultured Oscillospiraceae bacterium
TCTGCGTGACAGATGCAGATCTCAGGGAAAACGCTGCGATAATACTCGGAAATGTAGGAAACGGCGTCAGCGATGAGCTGGCAGCGGTATCGGAGAAACTCTACATACCCATGGATGGCGGTACTGAGAGTCTCAACGCCGCAGCAGCCGGAACCATAATAATGTATGAAGCAAAGAGGCAAAAGTCAGAATGAAAGAAGAACTCACTAAATTACTTGAAGAAGCAAAACAAAGCCTGGCGGAATCCAAGTCACTGGACGAGGCGGAAGCCCTCAGAGTCAAGTATCTGGGCAAAAAAGGCGCCATAACAGAGATACTCAGGTCCATGAAGGATCTGGCTCCGGAAGAAAGAAAGGCTTTGGGGCAGGCAGCCAACGACACTAAGGCAGAGATCGAGCAGCTCATCAATTCCCGCAAGGAAACGCTCAAATCAGCGGAGAAACAGGCAAGGCTCATCTCCGAGGCTATAGACGTTACAGAGCCCGCAGTCGAGGCAAAACTCGGAGCAAGCCACCTTATCTCAAAGACCATTGATGAGATCACTGAGATCTTCATGAATATGGGCTTTTCCGTGGCTGAAGGACCGGAAGTCGAAACCGTGTACTACAATTTCGATGCGCTCAACGCCGGCCCGAATCATCCTTCAAGGGATATGACAGATACTTTCTATATCGATGATGAGACCATACTCAGGACTCAGACATCCCCGATACAGGTAAGGACCCTGCTCAAGGAGCCGCTTCCCATAAGGATAATAGCTCCCGGAAGAGTATTCCGCTGCGATACTCCCGATGCGACACATTCACCCATGTTCCATCAGCTTGAGGGACTGGTCGTAGACGAAGGTATCACCATGGCAGATCTTAAGGGGACTCTTGATATATTCGCAAAGAAGATGTTCGGTCCGCACACTAAAACTAAGTTCAGACCGCATCATTTCCCCTTTACGGAACCGTCGGCAGAGATGGACGTGACCTGCTTCAAGTGCGGAGGAAAGGGCTGTCGTATCTGCAAGGGATCCGGCTGGATAGAAATACTGGGCTGCGGAATGGTACATCCCAATGTCCTTAAGGTCGGAAACGTAGATACAGAAAAGTATACCGGCTTCGCCTTCGGTATGGGGCTTGAGCGTGTAGCTATGCTCAAGCACGAGATCGACGATCTTCGTTATCTCTATGAAAATGACGTTCGTTTCATCGAACAGTTCAAGTAGGAGGTGGCATGAATGTTAGTACCGGTATCATGGTTAAAAGAATATACAGACGTTAAAACCGACGTAACTGAATTTGTTGACCGCATGGTCATAAGCGGATCCAATCTGGAGACCGTAGAATATTGGGGCGAAGGCATCGAAGGTGTCGTCATAGGAAAGATACTTTCCTTAAAACAGCATCCGAATGCGGATAAATTGCTTGTATGCATAATCGATGTGGGCAAAGCTGAGCCCGTTCAGATCGTAACAGGTGCAGCTAACGTATTCGAAGGCGCATATGTTCCCGTATGCCTTGACGGGAGTCACATCCCCGGGCCTCTTCACGGACAACCCAAGACAGAGGAAGGCGTGACCATACATGACGGTGAATTAAGAGGTGTCGTAAGCCATGGAATGCTCTGCAGTTTCACGGAACTGGGATTCCCGGATAAAGCTGCTCCCATGGCCAGCAAAGACGGCATATGGATCCTTGAAGGAGAATGGACTCCCGGATCCGATCTGGTAGAAGCCCTGCAGCTTAAAGATGCCGTGGTCGACTTCGAGATCACGCCTAACCGCCCCGACTGCCTTTCCATGCTCGGTATGGCGAGGGAAGCATCAGCGACCTTTGGGGAGGAACTCAGGTATCCTGAAACGGAGTGCAGAAAAGTCTCATCCGAAAAGTCCGCCGACTATATCAAAGTAGATGTTAAAAGACCTGACCTTTGCAAGCGTTACTGCTGCAGAGTCATAAAAGATATCAAGATCCAGCAGAGCCCCTGGTGGCTCCAACGTAGGCTCATACTCTCCGGCCAGCGTCCGATCAACAATATAGTGGACATAACGAACTACGTTATGCTGGAATACGGTCAGCCCATGCATGCCTTCGATATAAGAACTATCGCCGGCAGTCACATCATTGTGGATACGGCATCCGACGGTGAAGTATTCACAACTCTTGACGGCACCGAAAGGACCCTGAGCTCTTCCATGCTCACCATCAGAGACGAAGCGGGCGCATCCGCTATCGCCGGTGTTATGGGAGGTCTGGATTCCGAGATAAAACCGGACACGAATATGGTTCTCGTTGAATCTGCAAACTTCCTCGGAGACAGCATCAGAAGGACATCCAAAGACCTGAAACTGCGCACTGAGTCTTCCGGACGTTTTGAGAAGGGCATAGATCCTAACCTTGCAAAGGATGCCTGCGACAGGTTCTGCTATCTTGTAGAGCTGCTCGGAGCCGGTACTGTCCTTGAGGGTGACGTTGACATATATCCCAATGTGGAACAGCCTGTAGTGACTAAGATAAGAGTATCAAGGCTCAACAAAGTCATGGGCATAGACATTTCCGGAGAACAGATGTGCAGCTATCTCAACGCACTTGAGATAAAGACACAGATGGACGGAGACATCATCACCTGCACCGCACCTACAGTACGGCAGGACCTTTCCATAGAAGAAGATTATGTTGAGGAAGTTGCCAGAATGTACGGATATGATAAACTTCCCATGAGCATACCAAAGAGCTCCAATACGGCGAGATATCTTGGGCTTCAGGGTGAAAGGCTTCTGGCAAAGAACGTTCTCAAAGGCCTTGGTCTTGATGAAGTACAGACATACAGTTTCGTAAGCCCGAGAGCACTGGACAAAGTTCTGGTACCTGCCGATTCGTACAGACGCCAGCAAGTCAGGATACTCAATCCATTAGGCGATGAAACATCGGTCATGAGGACCATGCTCCTTCCGAACGTTTTGGACGTTCTTTACACCAACTATTCAAGGTCCAATGAGAACGTGAAGATTTTCGAGCTTGGAAATACTTTCTTCGACAACCATAAGATGGATAACGGCGCTCTGCCGGAAGAAAAAGACGTTCTCTGCATGGCCGCATACGGAGAAAAAGAGAATTTTTACGTAATGAAGGGAAGGGTAGAGGAACTGCTCAGGAACTTCGGTATAAAGGACTTCGAATTCGTGACACAGAAGGAGGATCCTTCATATCACCCCGGAAGGTGTGCCGATGTATATGCAAACGGCAAGTACATAGGGACCATGGGACAGGTCCATCCTGACGTATGCGAGAACTACGGTATAGAGTGCGAAGTTTACGCTGCGGAACTGGAGTTCAGGGATATCTGCGCCATGGCGGATCATGAACTGATCTTCAAACCTCTTCCCAAGTTCCCGGCTATGACCAGAGACTTCGCCATGGTAGTGGATGAAGAAGTCAAAGTCGGAGACCTCGAAAAAGAGATCAGAAGATCTGCCGGTTCACTCCTTGAGAGTGTAAAGCTTTTCGACGTATACAGAGGCGCTCCCGTGGCTTCCGGATCCAAGAGCGTTGCTTTCAGCCTTGTGTACAGGGCTGCAGACAGAACTCTTACGGACAAGGAAGTCAATGATATCAACACTGAGGTACTTGTGAACCTTAAAGATAAATACAATGCAACTCTGCGTGAGATTTAGTATTCAAGAAAGGATAAGCTATGAGCGAGATTAACAAGGTGACTGTCCTTATATGCGGACAGGAATACACGCTCTCCGGAGATATGCCGAGAGAGTATATCATGAAGCTTGCCGACAAAGTCGACGAGAAGATGACAGAGATCTCAGGGGGAAACAACCAAACCCTGTCAAAGACCGCGGTCCTTGCCGCCATGCTTATTGCTGACGAATACTACACGGAAAAGGCAAAGGCCGAGAAGCTTGCTCTGGAGAAAGATGAACTTGAGAGACAGTCGAACAACTACGAATCTCTCTGGGAAGAAGCTAAGACAAGCTTTACAGAGTATAAAGAAGAGCAGGAGAACACCATCGAGCAGCTTAAATCGGTGATAGCTTCCCAGGAGGCACGTTATGCCGATACGCAGAATGTTCCCCCTGAAGCAGCTCAGCGCATAGAAGAACTGGAGAACCGCTGCAAGGATATAGAGAGCAGCTTCTTCGATCTTCAGATGGAGAATATCCGGCTGATGAACGAATTGGAGAACTACAAAAAGGATTTCTAGTACATGGATTCAAAGGCACTTCGTGTTCTTGAATATGAAAAAATAATAGAGATGCTTTGCCGGGAGTGCAGCAGCAGTCTGACCCGCGAACAGGCAAAGCATCTTTTGCCGTATGAAGATATAAAAGAAGTCTGGGATGCTCTGACTGAAACAGAAGAAGCGTACACGGTCCTGATGCAGAAAGGAGCTCCTCCTTTAGGCAATTTTTACGATGTGGCGGGGCTCGCTCATCTCGCCGGTAAAGACGGTACGCTCAACAACAAGCAGCTCCTTGAAGTCGCATATAATCTGCAGACGGCAAGAAGGACCGCTGCATTCCTCTCTTCCGACCTTCCAGAGCTCCCATACATAGACGGACTTGTTTCGGCTATAAGCGTATTGAAAGGGCTTGAGGATGAGATCTACCGCTGTATCATCTCCGAAGATGAAATGGCAGACGATGCAAGTCCCGAACTAAAGCGCATACGCAGGGCGATAATAAAACAGAACGAAAGCATACGCGTAAAACTCAATCAGATAGTCAATTCATCGGAGAACAAACTCTTTCTTCAGGATGCCATCGTGACTCAGCGCCAGGGCAGGTATGTCGTTCCCGTCAAACTGGAACATAAATCAAAACTTGCAGGCATAGTCCACGACCAGAGTTCCAGCGGACAGACCCTTTTTGTCGAACCTACAGCTATCGTCAATATGAACAACGAGCTCAGGGAACTTGAACTGAAAGAACACGAGGAGATCGTAAGGATACTCAGGGAACTTTCAGGCAGAGTCGGAGAAGATGAGGCGCAGATAAAGGGCAACCAGAGAGTCATGACCGCTCTCGATTTCGCCTTTGCAAAGGGCAAACTGGCGATCGGGATGGCAGGAATGAAACCTGAAATAAGCGAAAAGTTCCATGTGAACATAAGGCAGGGAAGGCATCCCCTCATAGAACGCCATAAGGTAGTTCCAATCAACGTTTCTGTGGGTGATGGTTACCGCACTCTCATTGTTACAGGTCCGAATACCGGAGGAAAAACAGTAACGCTCAAAACCATAGGACTTCTTTGCCTCATGGCTCAGTCCGGATTGTTCGTTCCTGCTTCCGACGGCTCGGTAATACCCGTTTTCTATAACGTTTTTGCGGACATCGGAGATGAACAGAGCATAGAACAAAGCCTCTCGACTTTCAGTTCACACATGAACAATATAGTCAAGATAGTCAACGGAGCCAGCAGGGGGAACCTCGTTCTTCTGGACGAACTCGGTGCAGGTACCGATCCGACGGAGGGCGCTGCTCTTGCCATGTCTATCCTTACGCACCTGTTCGACAAAGGCGCCATAACTGTCGCGACCACCCACTATACGGAACTGAAGAAATATGCCATTTCGACTCCGGGTGTTCAGAACGCATCCATGGAATTCGATGTGGAAACTCTTTCACCCACATACAGGCTTATCATAGGCACCCCCGGCAAGTCCAATGCCTTTGAGATATCCCAGAAGCTGGGACTTAAAAAGACCATCATAGACCATGCCAAACTTCTGCTTGAGTCCGGCGATATAGCCTTTGAGGACGTGATAACATCCCTTGAAAACGACCGAAAGGAAGCCGAAAAAAAGCTTGCCGAAGCAGAACGCATCAACGAGGAAATGAAGGCTCAGAAGGAGCGTTTTGACGCTTTGGAAGCCAAGTTGAAGGCCCAGAGAGAGAAATACATTACGGACGCAAAGGAAGAAGCAAGAGAACTCATTGAAGAAGCCAGAGCGGAAGTAGAAGAACTCAGGGAGACCATAAAGAACGCACAGGTATCCGATGAGCTTAAAAGAGCTGTGGACAGTGCGAGAAGCAGTCTCAAAAGCAAGAAAGACAAGTATGCGCATCGCATAGATGAGCCGGAAAATGATGAGATACCCCTCGCAGAAGATATCAGCGTCGGCAGAAGAGTCAATGTTCTGTCCGTGGGACAGAAGGGCGTAGTTTTATCACTTCCCGATGATAAGGGCAATCTTCAGGTACAGATCGGCTCTATGAAGCTCAATGTCAATCTTAAAGACATTACGCTCGTAAAAGAAAACATGACTGATAAGGACAGGGAAAAGGTCAAGTATTCAAGGCTGAAGACCTCAAAAGCCATGTCCGTACCTATGTCCATAAATGTGGTTGGACAGAATCTGGACGATGCCTCTATGAACGTGGATAAATACCTTGATGATGCATTCCTTGCAGGCCTTGAAACTGTAACGGTGATCCATGGAAGGGGAGCCGGGATACTTAAAAACGGACTGCAGAAAATGTTCAAAACACATAAACATGTAGCTTCTTTCCGCTCAGGCGGGTACAAAGAAGGCGGGGACGGCGTGACAGTCGTCACTCTCAAAAAATAGATAACAGGAGTATAAGATGATCAATGTAAAAGAGCAGATAGCACAGCTTCTCGCAGAGCATATCGACGGCATGAATGCGGCTGAGATAGAAACGCTCATAGAGATCCCTACGGATACATCTCTGGGTGACTATGCTTTTCCGTGTTTCAAACTGGCAAAGCTTCTTAGAAAAGCTCCTAACCTGATCGCTGCTGATATAGCGGAGGCTATAGGGAAAGACAGTATGTTCGATACAGTCAGACCTGTCAATGCTTACGTCAATATGTTCATGAAAAAGGGAGATATGGCTAAAACCACTGTAAGTGCGGTGCTTTCAAAAGGATCGTCGTACGGAGGCAGCGATATGGGACAGGGGAAGACCGTGCTCGTAGAATACAGTTCTCCAAATATAGCTAAGCCTTTCCATATCGGACATATACGCACTACCGTTCAGGGCAATGCTCTTGCTAACATTTACGAGTTCCTCGGATATCATGTGGTGAGGCTCAACCATCTGGGAGATTACGGCACCCAGTTCGGTAAGATGATAGTTGCATACAGGCATTGGGGAAGTAAAGAAGAGGTCGAAGCTAATCCCATAGGCACTCTTCTGGCATATTACGTAAAATTCCACGAAGAAGCTGAAAAAGACCCAGAGCTTGATGAGGAAGCCCGCAAGGCTTTCTATGACCTTGAGCACGGGAAAGAGGAAGAAGTGCAGCTGTGGCAGTGGATTAGAGACGAGAGCCTCAAGGAGTTCTCCAGAGTATATGACCTGCTCGGCATACACTTCGATTCCTATGCAGGAGAATCATTCTACTCTGACAAGATGCCAGCCGTCATCGAAGAACTTAAGGAAAAGGGCCTTCTCATTGAATCAAGAGGAGCCCAAATAGTAGACCTGGAAGCATACGGTATGCCTCCGGCTATAATAACCAAGAGCGACGGTACCACCATATATCTTACAAGAGACCTTGCCGCAGCCTTTTACAGAAAGAAGACCTATGACTTCTATAAAAGTATCTATGTTGTGGCATCTCAGCAGGATCTTCACTTCAAACAGCTTTTCAAAGTCATAGAGCTCATGGGATATCCCTGGGCAAAGGATATGGTACATGTGAATTTCGGTATGGTATCGCTACCCGACGGTACCCTTTCAACAAGGCACGGAAGGGTAGTCTTCCTGGAAGACGTCCTTAAACAGGCCATAGAAAAGACTAAGGAGATAATCATAGAAAAAGGTGTCAACACCGATCAGCTTGAAGAGACTTCCAAAGTCGTAGGTGTCGGTGCCGTAGTTTTCAAGGAGCTGTCTGCAGGAAGGATCAAGGACTATGTTTTCGACTGGGACAAAGTCCTCAATTTTGACGGAGAAACCGGCCCTTACGTACAGTATACCCACGCCAGAGCTGCCAGTGTTTTGAGAAACGGCGGTTTCGATCCTGAAAAGATCGATCCGGAATCCATTGATTATACGTTCCTTTCCGGGGAAGCAGCTTCTGAACTGGTGAAGGAGGTGTACGCATTCCCTGAAGTAGTAAAGAAGGCCATGGAGGACAATGAGCCTTCGGAGGTCACCCGCAGCATAATAGACGTGGCTCAGTGCTTCAACAAGTTCTATCACGATGAGCATATAATCGTGGATGATATTTCAGAGAGAACAGCCAAACTGGCTCTGACCTATGCCGCGAAGCAAACCATAGCCAACGGGCTTGGTCTTCTCGGAATAACGGCCCCTGACAAGATGTAGATTTGCCGGATGAGGATTTGATATGAAGGATCTTACAGAGTATTTAAAAAGCGAGATCAAGGACTACCTTTTCACGGAACTCGATCCGGATTTCCTCGTGAGCAGCGACCTTTCTTTCCTTGTCGAAGTGCCCATCCCCATCAAGCCTGAGGATCTTAAGGATTTCACAAAAGATGGCCTTTCGACTTCCAAGATAGCCGACAGTATGGCAATGGTCATAGGTGCCGATTCGGAATTCAGGTATGAAGCATTCTATATCCATTACCTGAAAAAACTGTTTGACGAAAAGATCACCGACGTATTCTGTTCAAAGGCAGAAGGGTATCTGAGACAGGGGCTTCCGAGGCGTGCGATCTGTTATCTTCGTGCAGCGCTCAAACTTTATCCTGAGTCACTTGCGCCTATGTATTCATATGCCAACGGCTGCCGTATCTGGTATCAGTCCATGGAGGGAAGTGATGAAACTGAGCTTATCTCCCTCCTGAAAGCTGACTCATACATGTATTTCTCCAGGGTAACAGACCTATATCCCGACTTTGCCCAAGGCTGGTATTTCCTCGGATATGCTTTTTTAAATTCCGGAGCTTATACGAAGGCAGATATTGCTTTCAGGCATTACCTTGAGCATTCCGAAGGTCAGCCGGAAGATGACATCAAAGAGATACGGGAAAGAGTAGAGGAACTCAAGGATCCGATAAAGCTGGAAGAGGGAAAGACTCTTCTTATGGCAGGGAGGATCACGGAGGCTCTTGCAGTGCTGGAACCTTATGTGGAAAGCAAATACTCTTCATGGTGGCCTCTCCATTTCTATCTGGCTGTGGCTTATGAGAATCTAGGTTATGATGAAGAAGCGATAGAGGGATACCTTAAAGTTCTCCAGCTGAATCCATCCAACTATGATGCCATGACCGCATTGTCAGATCTCTATGAAAAAAACGGGGACACCGAGAAAGCACGCAAATATTCTCAGAAGGCAAAACTGGTCCTCGACAACAACTCGGGATCATCCGATGATGTAGAATTAATTAAAGAAAAAGGTAACTAAATGATCACACTAAAAAACAGCAACGGAATGAAAATGATGCTGAACAAAAAGGGCGCTGCCATAGATGAGCTTTGGTTCGGTAAAAATCTTATTGCAACAAAGGGCGTTACTGTAGGCAGATATGCCAACAGGATAGCAAAAGGTAGGTTTTCCATCGGTGATAAGATGTATCAGATCACTGTCAATGAAAACGGAAATGCTCTGCACGGAGGAAAAGACCGTTTCCAGTACAGGGACTGGAGAGTTGAAATGTATGACAAGTGGGGGATGATCACCAATGATGAAAGCGATGCATATACAGTGACTTTTGTTCTTCATTCGGTAGACGGAGATCAGGGCTTCCCTGGCAATCTGGATCTCCGTGTCAGTTATGAACTAACAGACAGCAATGAACTTGTAATCAAATATGAGGCAAAGAGCGACAAGGATACTGTTGTAAACTTCACTAACCACTCATATTTCAACCTGAACGGCGGCGGAGTAGTCAAAGATCACACTCTATGGGTCGATACGAACGCATATACCGAAGTGGATGATGAACTGATCCCCACAGGCCGTATCCTTCCTACCGAAGGTACCGATTTCGATCTCATAAATGGAGGCCAGTATCTTACAGCCCTCGACACGAATTTTGTGCTCAACGGCAGCGGTCTGAGAAGAGTTGCCGAGCTCAAGGGTCTTAAGACCGGTATCAGGATGAGCTGCTTTACAGATCAGCCGGGGCTTCAGGTCTATAACACTGCGTCAGAAATTTGCCTTGAGACTCAGCATTTCCCGGATTCACCGAATCATGAAGATTTCCCGAGCACGCTTCTTAAAGCCGGAGAGGTATTTAAAAGCACGACTATATATAAGTTCAGCAAATAACGTCTTTCTGATACTGAAAAGCCCCGATGCAGCTGCATCGGGGCTTTTGTGTTACTGGATCTTAAATGATCATTCTTCTTTTTGCGTTGCTCTGTGTATTGCTTTTCCGATCTCATATACAGGGAAGATGGTAAGAGCAAGTCCTACAGAGATCAGGAGCTCGTGAGTCTGGAATGTTCCGGGCAGTATGTCGAATACTTCCTGAAGACCTGGCATATAGATGGCTACGAGTGTGAACAGGATAGTCACTATCGTGGCACCGAAGAGCCACCAGTTAGGATTCTTAAGCATATCCTTAGAGAATATGGATCCGGTTCTCGATCTCATGTTTATTGCGCAGAACATCTCACCGAAGTTGACTGTCAGGAAGGCCATCGCCATGGCGTTGACGCAGTTGGTTCCTCTGAATATTCCTGCAAAAGAGCCGAACTCAAGATGGTATCCTATAAAGTAGGAAGCAAGCTCTACTATGGCAAGATAAACTCCCTGCCAAACCATATCGAAACCTGCACCGTGGGAGAATATCCCGTCGGAAGAGCTTCTCGGTTTTCTTGTCATTATATTCGCCTCGGCTTTTTCAGTACCGAGTGCCAGGCCCGGGAGAGAGTCTGTTACCATGTTGACCCAGAGCAGATGAACAGGGGAGAGTATCCTGAAGTTCAGTATGGATGACACGAACATGATGATTACTTCGGACATGTTTGTTGAAAGCTGGAACTGAAGGACCTTGCATACGTTGTCGTATATCTTTCTTCCTTCCTCTACAGCGTTGACTATGGTCGCGAAGTTATCGTCGGCAAGTACCATATCGGCTGCGCCTTTGGTAACGTCCGTTCCTGTTATACCCATGCCTACGCCTATGTCGGCTGTCTTGATGGAAGGAGCGTCATTGACACCGTCTCCTGTCATTGCCGTTACCATTCCGCGGGCTTTCCATGCACGAACTATCTTGGATTTATGCTCAGGCTGAACTCTTGCGTACACGGAGTACTTGAGTACGACATCCAGCATTTCTTCTTCGCTGTACTGATCGAGCGCAGCGCCTTCGATGGCCTGGTCGTCGCTTGTGATGATGCCGAGGTCTTTGCCTATGGCCACAGCTGTATCTTTGTGGTCTCCTGTGATCATGATGGGCCTGATACCGGCCTGGCGGCATTCCTCTATAGCCTGATATACTTCAGGTCTGCAGGGATCTATCATTCCTGTAAGACCTATGAAGATAAGGTCGTGTTCAAGATCTTCAGGTTCACATGAAGAGGGCATAGTGTCATATTCTCTGTATGCCGCACAGAGGACTCTCAGTGCTTTGTCAGCAAATGCTTTGTTCGTTTTGTTGATCTCGTCAAGCTTTTCCTTAGTCATTGGGACTACTTTGCCATTTTCGTCAAGGTAGCCTGTACAGAGCTTGGACATGACGTCGAGAGCACCCTTTGTGTACTGTATGTACTTGTCTCCGACCTTGTGTACGGTGGACATCATCTTTCTCAGGGAATCGAAAGGAGCTTCTCCGACTCTGGGCTGTTCTTCGACCAGCTTGTATCTTGGGAATCCTATTTTGTAAGCATAATTTACAAGTGCACACTCGGTGGGTTCGCCTGTGGAGCTTTCTTCTCCCTGTCTCAGCGTTGCATCGGAACAAAGTGCCATGGCATAGGCAAGCAGTTTTTCATCGTTGCCGTAATGCTCTACTACGGTCATCTTGTTCTGTGTAAGAGTACCTGTCTTATCTGAGCAGATGATCTGCGTGCAGCCGAGGGTCTCGACTGCTGTAAGCTTTCTGATAAGAGCCTGTCTCTTTGACATTGCAGTGACGCCTATGGAAAGTATGATCGTAACTACAGCAGGGAGTCCTTCCGGTATAGCTGCTACAGCAAGAGCAATGGCCGCAATGAACGTATCGAGAGACGTCTCTCCGAGTATTTTCCATGAGAAGGGTTGTCCGCTAAGGAATACTCCCTCTATGATGCCGACGGCGAAAACTACGATGCATATGATGATAACGAGCTTGGTGAGGAACACGGAAAGTTCGGCCATCTTCTTCTGAAGAGGAGTCTGTTCCTTCTCGGCTTGAGAAAGAGCATCGGCTATCTTGCCCATCTCGGTGTCCATTCCCGTGCTTACTACGACGGCTTTGCCTCTTCCGTATACAATGGTGGAACCGCTGTAAAGCATGTTCTTTCTGTCGCCGAGAGGTACATCTTCGTTGTCTTTGCACATGAGTACGTTGACGACTTTTGTGACAGGAAGGGATTCTCCTGTCAGAGCTGCCTCCTCGGCTTTCATGCTGTAAGATTCGAGTACTCGGCAGTCTGCCGGAACCGCATCGCCGGCTTCGAGAAGGATGATGTCTCCTACGACGACATCCTCACTTTTGAGGACTTCCACCTTACCGCCCCTGAGAACTTTCGAGGTCGCTGCCGTCATCTGCATCAGTGCGTCCATGGCAGCCTCCGCTTTGTTCTCCTGTACCAGGCTCATTATGGTATTGATGATGACTACTGCAAGAATAACGACAACATCTGCGAAGTCCTTCATTGTGAAATGACCGCCTGTTTCAAGAACAGTTACAACTGCCTGGATCAGTGCTGCAACAAGCAGCATGATGATCATGGGGTCTGCCAGAGTGTTTAAGAACTTCTTGAGCAGGCTTTCTTTTTCAGCTTCTTTAAGCTTGTTCTTGCCGTTTTCTTTCAGTCTTTTTTCAGCTTCCTCCGGATGCAGTCCGTTGACCGATGAGGTCTTGAGCTCCTGCAGGACTTGCTGAGCTTCTTCTGAATAAAATCTCACTTTTTTAATATTCCTCCGTCTTAAAGTGTTTCAGCCATAAAAAAACAGGCTTCCAAACACTGTGCCTGAATCAACAAAAAAAAATATGGAATCATGCACAGCAAAAAACTATACATGAGTCTCGCAAATTAGAGCAAGCCAGGCTTAAGGGCCGGGATTGTTGGACTTGCTGCATCCACAGGAAACGGGATGTTAGCTACTCCCTCATTGGCGATATTATACTACAACATTGAATTTATTCAAATCGTTTTCTTTCATATTTATATATTTGTCTCTTATGAATCACGTTGACATTTAAATAGATATGTATTAATATATATAATACAAAGAGGTGAAGAAATAATGTTGATTACATTCGATTTCCAAAGTGATGTACCGCTGTATATGCAGCTGAGGAACCAGGTCGTCATAGCCATCTCTAAAGGCGTACTAAAACCTGGAGACCATCTTCCTACGGTGAGAGCACTCTCCGATGAGAGCGGTGTAAACGCCATGACCATAAGCAAAGCCTATCAGCTCATGAAGCAGGAAGGATACATTTCCACTGAAAGAAGAGGTGGGGCAGTAGTATCTGCAGGAAACAAGGAAATAAAAGTATCTGAGGATACAGTAGGCAGGCTCAACCTTTGTATTTCGGAACTCAGACTGTCCGGAATGGGTGAGGAACAGATCATTGATATGTGCAGAAGACTATACAGGGAGGAAGAGAAATGCTGATCAAAATCATTTTATGGGCCAGTATAATATGGCTTCTCCCATTTCTATTCGTAGTTCAAAGGAATGAAGCTAAGTTCAAGAAAAATATCGTCGTAGGCGTGACTCTTCCTCAGGAAGCGAGAGAAGACTCTGAGGTACAAGAGCTTCTTAAGAAATATGTTAAGGAAACAGCGATCATATGCATAGCCCTCGGTATCGCTGTCATCCCTTGCTGGCTGCCCGAAAGCTTCAATTGGATGATGTTCGCCTGGATGCTGTGGCTTGATGCGATCATCGTACTTACGCAGATCCCTTTCATAAAGTGCAATAAAAAACTTAAAGAGTTAAAAACACAACGTGGATGGAACAGAAAAGCTGCAGACGACAGCCCCGAGGAGACGGTTACAGTTGATATGGCTAATATATCTGCACCTAAATGGTTGTCTCCGTGGGTTTTCGCAGGAGCATTTCTGATCACATTGATACCTTTAGCTGTCGATCTGTCTATCTGGCCTGTCATAGCAATATTCGCTCTTACTCAGATCATGTTCTACTACTTTTACCGCTATGCCTTCAGGACAAAGTCTGAGGCTGTTGATAACAATGTGGAGATCACTCAGGCCCTTACACAGATAAGGAGGAGCTACTGGGCCAGGATATGGGTAAAGATCGCTTACTCAACGTCACTGTTTTCTTTAGGGTCGCTGCTTCTCAAAGGGCACGGGAAACTCTATTTCTGGATCACCATATTGTATTCGATATATACGGTTTTCGTGGTGGCGAGCCCTGAGTTCAAGATCAGAAAGGCCCAGGAGAGGATCACCCGAGATAGCGGAAAAGGTGAATATATAGACGATGACGAGCATTGGATCTGGGGCATGATCTATTACAATCCGAGAGATTCCCACAACTTTGTCAACGGCAGGGTCGGTGTCGGGTCTACTGTAAATGCGGCAAAGCCTTTCGGAAAATTCATGTATATATTTGCAGTCATCATGCTGGTCCTGATGCCCGCATTCCCGTTCCTTATGGATTGGAGTATCGAAAACGAGGTCGTATATGTTCAGGAGGATCAACATGTAACGGTAAGCTGCGGAAGAAGCGACTTCCGGGTAGATCTTGAACATGTTGCGGATGTCACACTTGTTGACGAGTATCCTGAGGGGCTCTCAAAGACCTGGGGGACTGCGACGGAAAAGGTGCTCAAAGGCAATTTCAGCGCCAAAGACTATCCGCCCATGCAGGTATGTCTGAACCCTGGTAAGACCCCATATATTCTGGTGCTTACGGACAACAGGAAAGCTTATCTGTTCGGAACCGACGATCCTGCAAGGACGCAGGAACTTTATGAACTGCTTTCAGTCCCGATTACAGGGAAATAAGGCGTAGTGTGAAAGGAGAATAATACTTATGATCAGTCAATCTTCTTATAATGCTATCATTATTATGATAGCCACTGGTTTGATCCTTCCTTTGGGTCTTGCAGCCTGGTGGCTTATAAGGAAAAAAGAAAAACTTGGGACAGTACTTGCCGGCGCTGCTACATGGTTTGTATTCGCCATTGTTCTTGAATCCATTCCAAAAGCGATCCTGATGAATCCTTCGAATGCGATCGGTAAGGCTATAACGGGAAGCCCGGCATTGACAATTTTAGTGGCAGCATTGCTTGCCGGTCTGTTTGAAGAAACCGGCAGACTTCTGGTGTTCAAGACCGTATTGAAAAAGAGAAGTAACAAAGAAACAGCAATTTCTCACGGAATAGGGCACGGCGGATTCGAAGCACTCTACCTTCTTGTCTTGTCCGGGGTGCAGAACCTTATGTTTGCATCGATGATAAACTCTGGCACTTTCCAGGATTACATCAATGCGGCTGCTGCGCAGGGAGCCGACATTTCTGCTTTGGAGGTCATCCCTGAATCACTGAAGAGCCTTACGCCTCTTACGGTTTGTATCTCCGGTTTTGAAAGGGTTTTTGCCATACTGCTTCACATAGGTTTGTCGATCCTGGTGTTTTATGCAGTTAAAAGATCTAAGACAGGATTCTATTTCCTGGCGGTGCTTCTTCACGCGCTGTTTGATGTTCCTGCAGCACTTTACCAGTTAGGAATCATTAAAAATGTATTGATCGTTGAGGCGCTGCTCGCTGTTTATGCTATTATATTCTTCGCAGTAGCACTGAAGAAACTCTATGATAAAGATTCTTGCGATACAGAGGTGAACTGTTGAACGTCAGAAGAAGATTCGTTATATTTGCATTGATCATGGTCGCAATAGGTCTGTTTCAACTTGCCGATTGGTATTTCGGCAGTGAAGATCCTATTTGGCACGTGTTTTTTTACATAATATTAATTCCGGTAATCAGTTTTGTTTTTACTGTTTCGATACCGGATAAAGGCCTGGTGCTTTATAGCTTTCCGCTATATTGCATTCTGTGTACTGCAGTAATATATGTTTTTATGGCAAACGGCGGAAATGCCGTGATACACGGTTATGTTTTTCAGCCCGGATTTTTCCAAGGTATTGGCGTGATCCTTCTTGGACCATTTGTGGGCGGTTTTCTTGGTATAGTCATCAGGCTGATTATACTGTATCTTAGAAGACGTTTAGGAAGATAGGATGGCAGAAATGAATAAAGTTCTGGATCTGTATTTGACTTTTTTGAAAATAGGGGCGGTGAACTTCGGCGGCGGCTATGCTATGCTGCCTCTTCTCCAGCGGGAACTTTGTGAAAAGCGTAATTGGCTGCCGGAAGAGGAATTGACTGATTACTATGCGGTAGGCCAGTGTACTCCGGGTCCTATAGCCATGAACGTATCAACGTTCATAGGGCAGCGGATAGCCGGTATTCCAGGGGCCATAGCTGCAACAGGCGGTTTTATCACAATGCCTTTTGTGATCATCATACTGATCTCCCTGTTTTTGAGGAACTTTGCATATATACCTTTGGTGCAGCACGCATTCGCGGGTATCAGGGTGTGCGTTTGCGTACTGATCTTCGAAGCTGTAAGAAAGCTTTGGAAGGGAGCGATCAAAGATACTAAGTCATTGATACTGTATATCGTCATACTTGTTCTGGCGCTTCTGTCGAAGGTCCTTCCGGTATCGGTACCGATGGCTGTGCTTGTGATAGCTTCTGGCCTGTTCGGCATTCTTTTCTGCAAAGAGAAGGAGGCCATAAAGAAATGATTTATCTCAGGCTCTTTTTCGAATTCTTCAAAACCGGGCTTTTTGCCGTAGGCGGAGGATTGGCAACGCTTCCTTTTCTTTATGAGATGGCGGATAAAACAGGGTGGTTCACTACAACTGACGTGGCAGATATGATAGCCATCTCAGAGTCGACTCCTGGCGCAATAGGTATAAACATGGCGACATTTGCGGGATTCAAGACTGCAGGGCTTGCAGGCGGGATATGCGCAACGGTCGGCCTTGCAATGCCTTCGATCATCATAATCCTCATAGTTGCATTATTTCTCAAGAAGTTCAGGGATAATAAATATGTCGACAATGCCTTCAAAGGACTGAGACCGGCTTCTATGGCTATGATCACTGCTGCAGGACTTCATGTGGTCAAGATCTCTCTGTTTGATTTCAGCGCCCTTGATGCCTTTAACGGAAGCATAAGCCTTGATTTTCTGGCCGGGTTTATAAAGCTCAAAGCGTGGATACTGGCGATAGTTTTGTATATAGGGATAAGAAAGCTTAAACTGCACCCTATACTGTTTATAGCCGCTGCTGCGGCAGTAGGTATACTTCTGAAGTTGTGATATGCCCGTCTGGCCTGAAGAGGCTGGAGTTTAGACAAAAAAAAGATCCCTCGCGGGGTCTTTTTCATTGCTTATTTTTTGATTCTTCTTCAAGCTGCCTGTAGGCTATCTTGCCTATATTAGTTGTCGGAAGCTCCTCACGGAACTCTATCTCTTTCGGCATTGCATATTTTGCGATGTTTTTACGGCAGTATTTGAGTATCGTTTCTTTTGTTTCGTCATTGGCAGGTATGCCCGGTTTCAAGACTATGAAAGCTTTAACTCTCTGCATCTTGTATGGATCCGGAACGCCTATGACGCAGCTTCTCTGTATCATTTCGTGGGCGTCGAGTATACCTTCTATCTGAGCGGGATAAACATTGTATCCTGAACTTACGATCATTCTCTTTGCTCTGCCCTTGAAATAGATGAATCCTTCATCATCCATAACTCCTAGGTCTCCCGTATAGAGCCAGGTAAGGCCGTCTGCATGTTTTCTGAGTGTCTTTGCCGTTTCTGCAGGGGAATTGAGATACTCCTTCATTATCGTAGGACCTGCAATGAGTATTTCTCCTTCTTCTCCGTAGGGGAGTTCTTCATCTGTTGAAGGTTTGACTATCTTGAAATATGTATCGGGGAAGGGGATGCCTATGCTTCCCGGTTTATACATATGGGGAGGTGTGAGGCAACATGCGGAAACGCTTTCCGTAGCTCCGTAACCTTCTCTGATGTGGACCTTGCATTGGTGCTCTTCAAGGAAACGGTCAAATCTTTTCTTAAGATCTATGGACAGAGTGTCTCCGCCGCAGAATATACCTTTAACGCAGCTGAGGTTTGCATTCTTGAACGAGTCTTCGCTGAGTATGGCTTCGTAGAGAGTTGGAACTCCGGCAATGAAGTTGCATTTATGCTTCACGATGAGCTTGGCAAAGGATTTTGCTGTGAATCTGGGTACCAGTATGCTGCGTCCTCCCTGGGAAAGCATGGAGTGTATGCAGACATTGAGTCCGAATCCATGGAATATGGGCATTGCGGCAAGCATTGCGTCTCCCGTTCTGAACATCGGGTTCGTGGCAAGTATCTGCTGTCCTGCGGAGTTGAAATTGAAGTTGGTGAGCACTATGCCCTTTGTTGTACCCGTCGTACCGCCTGAATAAAGAATTACAGCAGGGTCCTGTGCATAGCGTTTGACTTTGTAGTTATATGAACAGAATCTGCCGAGCTTGATGAAATCCTTCCAGT